>CAYTRP010000352.1:0-4298 GCA_964440195.1 uncultured Candidatus Sumerlaeota bacterium | reverse complement strand
CGGCCATCGCCGCGCCGCTGAGCACGTACGAAGGGCGAATGAGCACCGGGTAGCCGACGCGCTCGGCGAAGGCTTTGGCCTCGATGATCGTGTTGAGCTGCGCCCACTCGGGCTGGTCGATCTCCAACTCGTCGAGCATCGCGGAGAACTTGTTGCGGTCCTCGGCGTTGTCGATGCTCGCGGCCGAGGTTCCCAGGATCGGGATGCCGACCTTGTCGAGCTTGGGCGCCAGCGTGTTGGGAATCTGGCCACCCATGGAGACGACGACCCCGATGGGGTTCAACTTGTCGCAGATGTCGCGGATGGTCTCCAGGCGAATCTCGTCGAAGAACAGCTTGTCGAACTCGTCGTAGTCCGTGCTGACGGTCTCGGGGTTGTAGTTGAGCATCACCGTGCTGTACCCGAGCTTGCGCAGCGTCAACCCCGCGTTCACGCAGCACCAGTCGAATTCCACGGAACAACCGATGCGGTACGCGCCGCTGCCCAGGATCAGCACCGAGTTGTATTCGGGGAACGAGATGTCGTTCTCGATGCCGTGGTACGAAAGATAAAGGTAGTTGGTCTTGGCGGGATACTCCGCTCCGAGCGTGTCGATCTGCCGCACGCAGGGGATGATGCCGACGCGCTTGCGCTGCTCGCGCACGTCGTTCTCGGAGCGCTTGGAGAGGATGGCGATCTGCTCGTCGCTAAAGCCGGCCTGCTTGCACTCGCGCATGAGCGGTTCGGGAACGGCGGGGGTCGCGGCGACCTCCTTCTCCAGCGCCATCACGTGCGCGATCTTGTGGAGGAACCAGCGGTCGATGTGCGTCAGCGCGTGCACCTCGTCGACGCTCTTGCCGTTGCGCAGCGCCTCGACCACGGCGAAGAGGCGCTCCTCGGTCGGCTTGCGCAACTCCTCGTCCAAATTCTCGAATCCGTGCTCCGGATTCGCCGCGAGGCCCTTCGCACCGATGTCGAGCATGCGCACGGCCTTCTGCATCGCCTCCTCGAAGGTGCGCCCGATGGACATCACCTCGCCCACGCTCTTCATGCTGCTGCCGATTTGCCGCGCCACGCCCTTGAACTTCTTCAGGTCCCAACGCGGCATCTTGACAACGATATAGTCCAGCGCGGGCTCGAAGAACGCCTTGGTCACCTTCGTGATCGAGTTGGGCAACTCGTGCAGCGAATAGCCGAGCGCGAGCTTCGTCGCCACGAACGCCAGCGGGTAACCCGTCGCCTTGCTCGCCAGCGCGGAACTGCGCGACAGCCGCGCGTTGACCTCGATCACGCGGTACTCGCGGCTGTGCGGGTTCAGCGCGTACTGGATGTTGCACTCGCCGACGATCCCCAGGTGCCGGATCGTGCGGATCGCGATCTCGCGCAGCATGTGGTACTCGGCGTTCGACAGCGTCTGGCTCGGCGCCACGACGATCGACTCGCCCGTGTGAATGCCCAGCGGGTCGAAGTTCTCCATGTTGCACACGGTGATGCAGTTGTCGTGGCCGTCGCGCACGACCTCGTACTCCACTTCCTTCCACCCTTCGAGGTACTCCTCCACCAACACCTGGTTGGTGTGATTGAGCGCCTTTTGCGCGCGGCCGCGCAGCGTCTCCTCGTCCACGCAGATGCCCGATCCCAATCCCCCCAGCGCGTAGGCGATGCGCATCATCACGGGGTAGCCCAACTCGCGGCCAATCTCGATGGCTTCCTCCACCGACGTCGCCGCGCGGCTCCTCGGCACCATCACGTCGATCTCCGCCAACCGCTTGGCAAACAGGTCGCGGTCCTCGGTGTCCTCGATGGCCTTCACGGAGGTGCCGAGCACGCGCACGCCATGTTTCTGCAACGTCCCCTCGCGGTAAAGCGCCAACCCGCAGTTCAACGCCGTCTGCCCGCCAAAGCCGAGCAGGATGCCGTCGGGCTTCTCCTTCTCGATGATCTTCTCCACGAAATACGGGTTCACCGGCAGGAAATAGACCTCATCCGCCAGATAATCGCTCGTCTGGATCGTGGCGATGTTGGGATTGATGACGACGCTGGAGATGCCCTCCTCGCGCAGGGCCTTGATGCACTGGGAACCGGAGTAATCGAACTCGCCGGCCTCGCCGATCTTGAGAGCGGAACTCCCCAGAATGAGGACCTTGCGAACGCCGGGGTCGCGACCGGGGGACGTTGGCGGGCTGGGCTTGGGGGGCGAGGCGAGGGAGGAAGCGGACAAAGAGGGATTCTCCGGGGGGCTCCAAAAGTGGCCCTTCCCGTGCCAGCCGCCGGGGGCTCAGGCCAAGGGAAAGGTGGGGGCGGGATTCGGGGGTTGAATGGCCGGGGCGAACCGATCCCAGCCAGATTTGTGAAGGGAGTGCGAGCGTCCCGCTCGCAACGCCCCTCCCGCGCTCCTCTCAGACAGGTCTATCCCCTGATCCAACACCCAGCACAAACGCGCCACCTCTCAACCCCTGAGGATTCCGCTCGATGTAGCCCCGGTACGCATGCCATTGCTCCTCGCTGCGCACGATCCGGTCCCAATACTCCTTCTGCCAGAAGGCCCCCGTCGTCCCGCGCAGCTTGTTCACTTCCTTCGCCGTGAAGCTCTTCCACGAGTGCAGGATTTCCTGGAGCGCCCACCCCTCCAACGGCTGGAAAAGCGTGTGAACGTGGTTCGGCATAATCACGAAAGGCCCCATCGCGTAACGGGTGCCATCAAAGAACCGGAGCGCCCCCTCGACAATCGCGGCCGCCTTCCGCTCCCGCAGCGCGCAGCAGCCGTGTCCCGCGTCCAGCCAATGTTCAACCCGCTCGCTGAAGAGGCGATGGTATTCCTTCTCGACCTCTGGCTCCCACGGCTCGGGATGCTCCGCGAGCCACCCCGCCCTTTCGCGTCGCCATTGGTCGAGTTTCCGTGCCGGCAGCGAATCCGCCAGGCGCCACGTCACGAATTGCCACGCCTCCCCTTGTTGCCAGTGTGGCAACCGGCCGCGATGCGCATCTATAGCCTCGAACGGATTCAGGAACGGACTGGTCATATAAGTTATCCCTTCGGAAAGGAGCGCGAGCGTCCCGCTCGCAACGCCCCTGCGGGCAGGATGCCCGCGCTCCCTTCAGGTTCAATTCGCCGCCGAATCCAGCAAATCCAGGCGCAGGAGTCGCCGTGCATCCAGCCGTTCCCGGGTGGTGACGATATACAGGGGCTTCTCAAGATGGTCGTGGCGCACGCGGATCATGCCTTCGTTGACGGCGGCGTCGAAGTTCCCAAGCCGGGTCAGGCCGGAGAGGAGTTCGAGCGCGGCGACCAGGCGCATTTGCAGGGACGGGGCCGGGGGGTCGAGGGGTGTCTGGTCGCGGTTGGGGGCCACCAGCCGAACTGAGAAGTCCGAGCCCGAGTCGTTGTATTCGATCAGGGCGGAGACGTATCGGTGGGACGTCAGCAGGGACAGGAGGGACTGGGCCGCCTCGACGGCGTCGCTGGCATCGGGGAGCGCGGGGAGCGGCTGGTCGGGGCCCACGCCTTCGAGGACGATGGAGCGGATCTCCTCAAGGGTGCCGGGGGCGAGGTTCTCGGGCCACCGCACCCAATCGTCGTCCCCCCACTCGTAAAAGGTGAGCAAACGCTCGTAAATGCGCGACAGGGGCCAGCCGTGGAGTTCGACCTCGCGCCCGACGAGTTTTTTCAGCGTTTCGCGCGGGTCGGGGGTGACGGCGGGATCGCAGGCGAATCCCATGACGCCCCCGGGGCCGATGCCAAGGGGGACGACCTTGTGGCGCAGGGCGAGCAGGCGCGGGAACGACCCGACCAGGCGGTTGCGCTCGTCCCCCCCGGGAGGCGTGGTGCGCCGGATTTCCTCGTCGCTGTCGCTGTGGATGGGCTCGTCGCCGATGGAGAGGGTCTTGTGGTGCTTGAGCATGGGGCGCAGGTTGGGGTAGTCGCGCAGGATCTCCTCGATGGCAATGCGCGACTCGGTGCGGACGGACTGGTCGGGGTCGGCTTCTTCGAGGGTGTCGAGGATCTCGAGCGCGGCCCGTGCCCGCAGCCAGCCAAGGCCGATGACGGCCTGGGTGCGCAACTCGGGGACCTCGATCTCGGTGAAGCGAATCAGGATGGGGGCGGCGCGCAGGTCGCCGACCTTGGCAAGAAGTTCGAGCAGGATCGCCAGAGGGGGTTCGTTGGGCTGCTGGATGATGAACTCGGCCAGGGAGTCGAAGATCTCGTGCTTTCGGTGCAGC
The DNA here is from genome assembly GCA_964440195.1 of uncultured Candidatus Sumerlaeota bacterium. Lineage (GTDB taxonomy): Bacteria > Sumerlaeota > Sumerlaeia > SLMS01 > JAHLLQ01 > CAYTRP01. The sequence goes on along the minus strand of CAYTRP010000352.1, from coordinate 98 downwards.
AGCCGCTCCAGGAGCTTGTCGCGCTCCTCGATGTTCCCCGCCTCGTGGTGGACAAGGAGCGCCTCGTATTGGAACTCGTTGGGGTCCTGATGATGGGA
>CAYTRP010000351.1:0-4364 GCA_964440195.1 uncultured Candidatus Sumerlaeota bacterium | reverse complement strand
CCCCCCCCCCTCCCCCCATAATGCAAGCAAAAAAATTACAAGGCATGAGTTTTTTCGTTCATCACTGTAATTCAATGACTTGTGCAAGGCGGTTTGCAATTTCCCGGGTCCTGACGCACAACCATCCGGATCACGCCGCAATCCCCCCCTTTCTACTCCGCAATCAACTCCGCCAGCACTTGCGCGTGAGGGTGGGTGATTGGACGGGGCTGGCGTCTTCTCCCTCTCCCGTGGCACGGACATCGATTTGCTTCGGGCCGCGGGCGTCCACTTTCTTTTTGCCCACCCCCCGCCGGAACCGCTCTCCTCTCCGATTCGCCTCCGCATCGTCCTGGGCGTCGAGATCATACTTGCAGCGGGTAGCGTCCGAGAACCAAGGAGAGGGATGATGCGCAAGGAGAAGTCCGATTCGCCGGTGACGGTGACGTTTCGCGAGGGGATGTTGGTCTGGGGGCGCTGGGTGCCTGGAAGAGGCGGCTTGTGTGGGCGGGTTCAGCTAATGCGTGGGGGGCGGGTGCGTTGCAGCGCCTGGATCAGGTCGTTGCGGAACACGTGGCCCATGAGGCGGCGGCCGGTGAAGACGGGCAGGAAGGGGCGGTCCATGCGGGCCAGACGCTGGAGGGCGGTCATCGCGCCGAGGTTGGGATCGATGGCGCCTTCGGTGCCGTAGGGTTGCACGATCTCGCCGGCGCGGGTCCAGTCCCACTGGCGCTGGGGGATCCGCACGATGTCGTCGTAGGTGATGGAGCCGAGCAGGCGAGGGCCATCGACGACGGGAAGCTGGTCCATGCCAAAGGGGCGCATGTAGCGCTCGAGGACGTCGCTGACCAGGGCGTCGGGCGGGACGACGACGTTGACCGGGCGAACCAGTTCGCGCACGCAGATCTGGCGCAGGCGCGCGCTGAGTTCGGCGTGGCGCGCCGACTGCCAGGCGAGGTAGATGAGAAAGATCCCCAGAAGGAACGGCATCGGGTTGCCGACCGGGAGGAAGGGCGCGGCAATGCCGGACATCGCGGCGAGGATTCCGCCCAGGCCCCAAAGCATCAGCAGGCCACCGACGACGACGCCCCCGCCGGCGGCGATGCGCGTGGCGAGGAGGTAGTTGCCCGTCACGGCCCACAACGTGGCGCGCACGATGCGCCCTCCGTCCATGGGGAATCCGGGGAGGCAGTTGAACACGGCGAGGAATAGGTTGATGATGCCGAGATACATGGCGACGAAGCCGATGACGGTGGTCTCGTTGAACCCGGCGGCGGAGAGCAGGTAGAAGAGGATGAGGAACAGAAAGCCGAGGACGAAGGAGACGGCCGGGCCCGCGACGGTGATCCAGAACTCCTCGGAGGGTTTCTTGGGTTCCGATTCCAGGTAGGCGACACCGCCGAACATGTGGAGGACGATCTTGGGAGTCCCGATTCCATAGACTCGGGCGGTGAGGGAGTGGCCGTACTCGTGGGCGAGGACGCTCGCGAAGAGGAGGATGATGACGGTTGCCGCGACCAGGACGGCGATGTTGCGCGGGATTTCGAGGATGCCGCCGAGGTGCGCGGAGAGAGGGAACAGGATGAGGAAGAAGACAAGGAACCAGGTGAAGTCAACGGCGACCTTGATGCCGAGAAAGCGGCCAAGGGTGATGGCGAAACGACCGGGCATGGGTTCTCTCGTTGCGGCTCTTGGGGGTGAACGGCTAGGCGGGTGGAGTGTTTCCGACGGCGCGGGAGGCCACAAGGGCAACCACGGCGCGCCGGCGGGAAGAACAGGACATTCTCAAATTCCCGCCAGGGTGCCACGGGAGCACGGGACATGCCGATTATCCCCTTCGAAGGGCGAGTGCCGAGGATCCATCCCGACGCGTTTGTCGCGCCCACGGCCGTCATCATCGGAGACGTGACCATCGAGGAGGGCGCGTCGATCTGGTATGGGTGCGTGCTGCGCGGCGACCTCGACCCGATTCATGTGGGAAAGCGGTCGAACGTGCAGGACAACAGCGTGCTCCATACGGGGGACAACGAGCCGTGCATCATCAAGGAGGACGTCACCGTGGGGCACATGGCGTGCCTGCACGGGTGCACGATCGAGCCGGGTTGCCTGATCGGGATGATGGCCACGGTTCTGAATCGCTCGGTGATCGGCAGGGAGAGCATCGTGGGCGCGTCGGCGCTCGTGTCCGAGGACAAGATCATCCCGGAGCGCAGCCTGGTGCTCGGCGTGCCGGGCAAGGTCGTGCGCGCGCTGACGCAGTCGGACGTCGATGGGTCCTACCGCAACACGGCGCGATACGTGAAGAATGGCGCACGGCACGCGAAGATGCTGGAGGAGTGGGCAAAAGCGAAGGATGAAGGATGAAAAGGGATTCGGGGTTGGGGGAGTGGTCTGGGGAACCTAATACCTGTCGGTCCGTGCAACGAAGAACGAGGAACGCGGAACCCGGAACTTATTAATCCTTCATCCTTTGGCCTTCATCCTTCCCTCTTCATGTCCCTTCACACATTTCCGGCGTTGGTTCTCCAGGGTTACGAGACGGGTGAGACGTCGGAGGTGTTGCGCACGTTCTCGGGCGAGTTTGGGCGGTTGTCGGTGATGGCCAAGGGACTGCACGGCGCGAGGGGGCGGTTTGCGGGTTTGTTGCAGCCGTTGGTCGAGGCGGAGTTGACGGTGTCCCTGCGCGAGGGCGCGGCGATGGCGACGCTGCGCGAGGCCTCGATGCTGAACGCGCACGAGGCGCTGCGGGGCGACCTCGACCGCCTGGCGCTCGCGTCGATGATGGCGGACGTCGGTGTGTCGTGCTGCGAGGAGGGGCAGGAGGCACCGGAGATGTTCGCGGAGTTGCGCGCGGGGCTGGCCCAGTTGGAGACGGCGGAGGAGGGCGGCTTGGAGACGGCGGGCGCGCACCGGTTGATCCGGTTGCTGGCGCTGGCGGGTTATGAACCGGATCTGGGGGAGGATGTGGCGCGGCCGTGGCCGCGAGGCGTGGCCAAGCCGACGGTGTTCTGGCTGGATGTGGAGCGGGGCGTGGTGCATCTTGCGGGCGTGCAACCGCCGCAGGCTCCGGAGTGGCCGATGCGCCTCCCTCCCGGGGCGAAGCAGGTGCCGATTCCCCCCGGCGCGGTGCGGGCACTGCACCAGAACCGGCAGAGCACCGGCGAGGAAGTGAAGGCGCTGGCGCGATTGAAGCGCGGAGAGGCGATCCAGTTGATCGAGGGGTTGGCGCGCCTGGCGGAGTATCACCTGGGGCACGAGTTGCGAAGCGCGCGGTTCTGGCGCGGGATCACGCGCGTGGGCGCGAAGGGGCGCGGCTAATCCACGATGCGGAACTGTTGAAACCGGCGCAGTTGCCGGTAATGGGCGCGACCGGCATTCCCGGGCTTCTGGTCCAGGATCGACTCGGCGGCGCGGAATCCCATGTGGATCGAGTGGTCCATGTTGTTGTGGAGGAAGAGTCCCTGGCGACCGGTGGAGACGAGGCCGGGGAATCCGGAGAGCCAGCGCAGCACGCGCGTGACGCGTTGGCGGTATTCGAGGTCGTAGAGCGGGTACACGTCGGGAATGCGGTGGACGAGCGTTTCGAGGACATCGCGGCGGCGGACGAGGCCCGTGCGCTCGAGACCGCCGATGGTTTGCCGCACGATTTCCTCGTCTTTCGCGCTCCAGATGGCATCGCCCGGAAGACAGGTGACTTCGAGGACGAGAAGGCTTGTGCCGGCGCCGCCCATGGATGGATGGAAATTCTTGGGCTCGCATCCGCGATTGAAGATCGTGTCCTCGCCGGGAAAGTAGAGCCATTGCGAGTCGGTGATGCGCGGCTTGTCGACGTGGACGCAGACGAGGAAGTTGGCGACGCATTGCAGCGCATTGGCGGCGTGCTGCGCGTCGTCGTTGGGCTCGACGCGTTGCATCATGGCGGCAAGGTCGCGCAGGGGAAGCGTCGAGACGACGGCGTCGGCGGTGCCGGTGCGGTGGCCGCCCCGCGGGCCCCTCCATTGCACGCGCCAATGGCCGGTGCGCACGCGCTTGAGGGAGGTGACGGTGGATTCGGTATGAATTTGCGCGCCGGCATTGACGGCCCGCTCGCGCATCTTCTCGGCAAGCGTCGCGGCGCCGCCGGGGAGGTAGTAGAAGCGGCGCAGCGCGGTTTCCCGGCCCTGTTTCTCCATGCCGAGGACGCGCGCGATCATCCGGTCGAGGCCGCCCGCGCTGACGCGCACCCGCGCGATGTCGGCGTGGATGCGCCTGGGATCGGTCTTCCAGACCTTGCGCGTGTAGCCGAGCACGACGAGGCGGTAGAGTGCCGAGCCAAACGCGCCGGTCATGACGCTCTCAAAGGTCTCGTGATCCCCCTCCCGGGTGCCCCGGAGCTTGGCGGCGGC
>CAYTRP010000350.1:0-4375 GCA_964440195.1 uncultured Candidatus Sumerlaeota bacterium | reverse complement strand
CCATCCGGGGAGTTTCCGGCGATCTTCGCCCTGCAATGAACCTTGACGTTGAAGCAATGGATGAGCATAGCGGTGCGAAAACCTTCCGGGTTTTGATGCGTATCGATACACCCAATGAGGTGGATTACTACCGGCACGGCGGAATCCTCCAGTACGTGCTCCGCCAGCTTGCCCAAGGCTAAAACCGGGGAACCGAACCACAGGACCATCGACCCTTACGAGGCACCAACAGCTATGACAGCAAGCAACGGGACGGAGTCTTCACCAGCCGCGATGGAGCCCTCTCTGAATGGCTGGAATCCGGACTATCTGGAAAAGATGCACGAGGCGTATCGCCGGGACCCCTCAGGCCTTGACGAGAAGTGGCAGGCTTTCTTCAAGGGTTTTGAGCTGGCCCTGGATCGCGATACGCGGTCGTTGCCCCATGTTAGACCGGTCCCGGTGGAGGAACACCGGTATTCGGAGGGCGAGCTGACCGGATGGGAGATGCTCCAGTCCCAGGTCGATTCGCTCATCTATCACTACCGGGATATTGGTCATCTGGCGGCAAAGATAGATCCCCTCGGCGGCGACCGGGGAAACGACCACCTGTTGGAGCTTGCCAACTTTGGGATCTCCGACCGCGATCTCGACGAGTCGTTTTGGGCCCACCGCATCCCCATTGGCCCGGACCGGATGACCCTGGGCGAGATCATCGGCATCCTGCGCCGGACTTACTGCGGCCCCATCGGCGTGGAGTACATGGATATCCAGGACACTCGCCAACGGCGCTGGCTGCAGAAGCGCATGGAAGAGTGCATGAACCAGCCGTCCTACAGCGCGGAGCGCAAGAAGCGCATCGCGCTGATGCTTCGGCGAGCGACGGCATTCGAGCACTTTCTGCACGCCAACTATGTCGGCCAGAAGCGTTTCTCCCTGGAGGGTGCCGAGACGCTCATCCCGCTGCTCGATGCGCTCATCGAGCAGGCGCCGACGCTCGGCATCTCCGACATCGTGATGGGAATGGCCCACCGGGGGCGGCTCAACGTGCTGGCCAACGTGCTGCACAAGTCCTACGAGATGATCTTCTCGGAGTTCGAGGACAACTACGAGCCCGGAATGATCATGGGCGACGGCGACGTCAAGTACCACAAGGGATACAGCAGCAATTGGATCACGACCCATGGCCATGAAGTCCACCTGACCCTGACGGCGAATCCGAGTCACCTCGAAGCCGTGGACCCGGTGGTTGTTGGGCGCGTTCGCGCCAAGCAGCGGCAGTTGGGCGACACGGAGCGCAGCCGCGCCACGGGCATCCTGATCCATGGCGATGCGGCCTTTGCCGGACAGGGAGTCGTGGCGGAAACCCTGAATCTGTCACAGCTCAAGGGATACAAGACGGGCGGCACCATCCACGTCATCGTGAACAACCAGATCGGATTCACGACCGACCCGGAAAACGCGCGCTCGGGCAACTACTGCACGGACATCGCCAAGATGATCCAGGCGCCGATCTTCCACGTGAATGGGGACGATCCCGAGGCGGTGATCCACTGCGCGGAGATGGCGCTCGAGTTCCGCCAGGAATTCAAGAAGGACGTCGTCATCGACATGTATTGTTATCGCCGCCATGGCCATAACGAGGGCGACGAGCCGAGCTTCACGCAGCCCAGGCTGTACGAGAAGATCCGAAACCATCCCACGCCCTTCGAGGTCTACACCAGGCGACTGCTGGCAGAAGGGTCCATCACGCAGGAAGAACTGGACTCGATGGCCCGCGAGTTGGATGACACGCTCGCCGACGCCCAGTCGCGCGCGAAGAACGTGAAGAGCGTGATGTACATGAAGCCGTTCAACGGCAAGGAATGGGCGGACTTCCAGCCGATGTATTCCCACGAACCCGTGGATACCGCCGTGCCGGACGACGTGCTTTTGAAAATCTCGGAGGTGTGGGGACGGTTCCCGGAGGGGTTCAGCCCCAATCGCAAGGTGAAGCGCATCCTTGAACAGAGGCGCCAGGCGATCCAGGACGGGAAGGGAATCGACTGGGCGACGGCCGAGGGCCTCGCGATCGGTTCTCTCCTCGTCGAGGGAACCCCGGTGCGCCTCTCGGGCCAGGACAGCCGTCGCGGGACCTTCAGCCAGCGTCACGCGGCCATCTTCGACGTGCAGACGAATGAATTCCACCTCCCGCTCGCCACCATTGACGAGCACCAGGCCCGCTTTTGTGTTTACGACAGCCCGCTTTCCGAGGCGGCCGTCCTCGGTTTCGACTACGGCTATTCACTCGCCGATCCCGACATGCTCATTTGCTGGGAGGCCCAATTCGGCGACTTCGCCAATGGCGCCCAGACGATCATCGACCAGTTCATCGCCTCGAGCGAATCCAAGTGGGGCCGCTTCAGCGGCATCACTCTGCTGCTCCCCCATGGCTACGAGGGACAGGGGCCCGAGCATTCCAGCGGTTGGATGGAGCGCTTCCTGCAATTGTGCGCGGAGGACAACATGCAGGTCGCCAATGTGACCACTCCCGCCCAGTATTTCCACCTGCTGCGCCGCCAGATGATGAGGAATTTCCGCAAGCCGCTGATCGTGATGACTCCCAAGAGCCTCCTGCGCCATCCCTTGGCGGTCTCGGGCATCGAGGACCTGACATCGAGCCATTTCCGTGAAGTCCTCGATGACCAACAGGCGGATGCGACCAAGGTTCGCCGGGTGATCCTGTGCTCGGGCAAGGTGTACTACGAGTTGCAGGAACGCCGCCAGGCCCAGGGCATCGAGGGCGTTGCGCTCGTCAGGATCGAGCAGGTCTATCCCTTCCCCAAGGACCAGCTCGGCGCCGTCCTCGCGCGATACGCCTCCGCCACGGAGTTCATCTGGTGCCAGGAAGAGACGGAGAACCGGGGGGCATGGACCTTCATCTCCGACATCTTCCATCAGGAGATGGGGATTGAGCTTGGCTATGCCGGTCGCGAGCGGGCGGCGAGCCCGGCCGTGGGATCATTGAAGATGCACAAGGCGGAGCAGGAGGAATTGCTCGACGCCGCCCTGCGGCTGCGGGCACCCATCACCTCCGAGGCGGGGATCCGCATTCCCCGGATGTCCCTGGCGATCCCCGGAAAGTGACCGCCGCCCCGATCGTTGAATCGTCCACCAAGCATCGAAGGACCGACAAGGCCCCATGAGCGCAACCCTTGAAGTGATCGTCCCCACCATCGGGGAATCCATCTCGTCCGGAGTCCTGTCCGCATGGATAGCAAAGGACGGCGAGCATGTCGAGAAGGGACAGCCGCTGTTTGAACTTGAGACGGACAAGGCCAGCACCGAGGTCCCCGCGCTGGCGTCGGGAATTCTGCGCCACATTGCCAAGCCCGGGGACGAAGTGGAAATAGGGGCCGTCGTTGCCCGCATCGAGGCCTCGGCGGGCGCACCGGCCGGCAAGGCGGCGGCAACGGCCGGGGCAAATGGCCCGGCTGCTCCTGCCCGCGCGGAGTCGCCGAAAGCGCCCGCTTCCCAGAAGGGAAAAGAGGACACGCGCGTTGTCGCCTCCAGCGTCGCCCGCAAGATCGCCGAGGATCACGGCATCGCCCTTTCGGCGGTGAAGGGGTCGGGAACAAGCGGCCGGATTACCCGCGAGGACGTCGAGGCCGAAGTGGCCAGAAAGGCTTCGCAGCCAATTGCGGAGCCCCTCCCCGCGACACCGGCGCGGGTGGAAGCGCCCGCTGCCGCCGCAAGCCCGGCCGGGGACCAGTCACGCGAGAAGATGTCGATGCTGCGCCGGCGTATCGCCGAGCGTCTCGTCGAGGCGCAGCACAATGCCGCCATGCTGACCACCTTCAACGATGTGGACATGTCGGCGGTCCTGGCGCTGCGCGGCCAGTACAAGGACGCCTTCAAGGACAAGCATGGGGTCGGACTGGGATTCATGTCCTTCTTCGTGCGCGCATGCGTCGAGGCGTTGCAGGCCTTTCCGCGCGTCAATGCGTTCATCGATGGGCAGGAAATCGTCTACAATCATCGCCAACACATCGGCGTGGCGGTTTCAACGGAGCGCGGCTTGATTGTCCCGGTCATCCGCCGCGCGGGCGACATGTCGTTTGCCCAAGTGGAGCAGACAATCGTGGAGTTCGCCAAGCGCGCCCGCGAGAACAAGATCGAGTTGGCCGAGCTGCAGGGCGGGACGTTCACCGTCAGCAATGGCGGTGTCTTTGGGTCGATGCTCTCCACGCCGATTCTCAATCCTCCCCAGAGTGCCATCCTTGGCATGCATCGAATCGAGGAGCGGCCCGTTGCCCGCGATGGCCAGGTCGTCATCCGGCCGATGATGTATCTGGCGCTCAGCTATGACCACCGCATCGTCGATGGCCGCGAGGCCGTGGGGTTCCTTGTCCGCGTC
>CAYTRP010000349.1:897-4375 GCA_964440195.1 uncultured Candidatus Sumerlaeota bacterium | reverse complement strand
CCCCTACGGGTGAACCGGGCCTATGAACCAATCGCTCGAGGACATCGCCGAGAGTGGTCAAGGCGTGGTCAAGTCTTGGCTCGCGCGGTTCGTGTCGCCGCATCCCGGCCTGTCTACTGAAAAGTGGTCACCGGGACTTTGGTTCGCCGCACTGCAACGATCGGCCGCGGGAGTGGCGTGGCACCGAAAGCCATGGCTGCTGCCAAGCATGGGGAGTGCCCTCTTTGGACTGGGCTTTGGCTTGGTTGCCACGAGTCTTCTTCCGCTTCTAATCGGCACAATGTACGGCGTGCAGTTCTACACATTCCTTTGCATGGTGGCGATGCTACCGGCCTTTGCCTGGCAGCTCTTTTATTCGCGATGGTACTTTCGCCGATTGCTGGATCAGTCAACATTCGAACAGCTCATGATCACACCGCTTGGTTCCGTTGCAGTGCTCAAGGACACGATCCTGCATCTTGCGCTTCAGGGACTCCCGGTCTACATCATGGCTCTGCTAGGTTTTTTCGCCGCGTACCCCAGGGGGCTAATCGCTCTCTTCGATTATTTCTTTTATCCGGCGTTTCCCGTCTATGTTGCCGGGGGAGCTGCCCTGGGGATTCAACTCGCCCTGCGTGTCCCCCTCACCGAAAAGGAAAAATCGGAACGCCGGGCCAAGCTGTGGGCTGCCCTTTGCCAATCTGTCGCCAATTTCGGCAGGTTCCTTGTGCGGTTTGGCCGCTTCAGCGCGAGAGTCCTTCTTCCGTTGGCCGCCATTGGCGGGGCCGGGTGGTTGATGGGCGTGTATGCCCACCCCGCGCTGGGTTGGCTGACCGCCATGTTTGGAGGCATGGCATTCATTGTCACGCTGCTGATCGTGGCGTCGGCCAAGCAAATCGGCACCCCCATGCCCCCACTTCCCCCCTTGCAAGAGCCCGTGTTCCGGGATTTGTGGGAAGACAGACTACGCCGATACTTCGATCGAGGAGCTGTGGCGTGAAGCTTATGCGCAGGGAAGCGCGATGATTGGACTGGAAGATTGCTTTCTTCACGGGGCGCGGAGACTCTCATGGCGGCTGGCACATGGGGGCAGGTCGCCTGCCCCCCCCATCGCCAACCACGACTGTGCATCGTGGCGTCAACCACCTGGCAGCCCGGCACCCAACCAACCCGAGCCTGCCCAAAGGACGCTCCACCAAAAAAAGCGCGCCGGACCCTGAAAATCATGTCACCCGTGTCGCTCTTTGGCACTCGCGCCACTCCCCGCCACCGGGCAGCAATGAAGCGTTCGCGACTTTGGGGCGTCCCGAGCGGGACAATTGAGGATCTGGCGGATTGATTTCAACGAGGGAGGGGGGAAACATGGGAAATACGACAAAGAAGAGGACGGCTTGCCGCCAGTCACCCGCGCTTCCGATGCGACCCCGCGCGATTGTGGGGAAGGTGGCGGCGGCGGATCCAGGAATGACCCGCGCCTTGAAGGTGGCGGGGGAATTTTCGCTGCCGAGGCGGGTGCCGAGCCTGCATTTGTTGTGCGCGTCGGTGATCGGCCAGTCGATCTCGGTCAAGGCGGCGCAGACGATTGTGGGGCGGTTTTCGGAAGCATTCGGGGGACCGGACTCGCTGGACGCGCGGAGGCTGATCGAGGCGGACCGGGAGACGATCCGGTCGCTGGGAATGAACGGAACAAAGGCGGGTGCGATCCAGGGGATTGCGCGGGCGTGGCACGAGGAGCGGTGGACGCCGGACTTGGTGCGTCGCGTGCCGGACGAGGTGTTGATGGAGCGGTTGACGGCGGTGAGGGGTATTGGGCCGTGGACGGTGAAGATGTTCCTGATCTTTGGGCTGCGGCGGCCCGATGTGTTTCCCGAGGAGGATCTCGGGGTTCGCGAGGGGCTGCGGTTGCTGGACGGGTTGGAGGCCCGCCCAACCGCGCGGGAGGTGCTGGCGCGGGCGCAGGCGTGGCGTCCGTGGCGGACGGTGGGGACGGTGCTGGTGTGGCAGTATCTCTTGAGGGCGTCGGGGACGACACTGGAGGAGACGTCGAGTTGGTGGAAAGATTAGGGCCGTTCCTCGTTCGGCGTTCCTCGTTCGACAACCCACGACCCTTCAGAACATGAAGTTCGCCCACGGGTCTGTCGTGCCGACGCCGGTGCTGTTGGTGCCGCCGCTGATGCTGCCGGCCGAGGGGGCATTGACCAGAGTGCCCACCGAGTTCCCACTGACCAAACTGAAGGCGTTGCCGGTGCTGCCGGAGACCGTGTTGCGCACGACGAAGTTGTCGGCCCCCTCGCAACGCAATCCGATGTAGTTATCCGTGAGCTGATTGCCGTCGATGCGGTTGTCCGCGCTGCTGGCGCGAATGCCGGCGGAGGCGGTCGTCGAATTGTTGGATTCCGCGGTGCAGTCGCGGACGGTGCAGTCGTTGGTGATGCGAAAGCCATTGTCCGTGTTGCTGCTGGAAACGCAGGCCATGGCGCACGATCCGCGTCCCATGGCGAATCCGTCGTCACTGTTTCCCCGGGCCGTGCATTGGCTGAAATTGGCGGCAAACGCCGCCAGGTAGCCATTGTTGGTATTGCTGGAGCTGACGCAGGCGACATAGCTCGATCCGTTGCCGGAGGAGAACCCGTTGGCGGTGTTTTCGCGCGCGGTGCAGGCATGAAAGGCGGACCCCTCCCCCGCGAGGTATCCATTCCCCGTGTTGCCGCGCGAGGTGCAGGCGGAGAAGCTGGAGCCGGTGGTGACGATGAACCCCGAGGCGCCGTTGGAGCGTGCGGTACAATTGTGAAAGCCGCAGCTCAGGTTTGCGTTGAATCCCGCGCCGTTGTTTTCGCGCGAGGAGCAGGAATCGAACGTGCAGGAATCGCCAACGGTGAAACCAAAGCCGGTGTTGTCGTGCGCGAGGCAGTCCGTGAAGACAGCCGTGCGGGCGACATTGAAGCCGTAGATTGCATTGAGGCGGGCGATGACGCGACTGATGACGGCCTCGCCGCCGAGCAGGAGGCCGCCAGTGCCGCAACCGGAGACGATAAGGTCGCCGATGCGGGCGCCGTTCGTGTTGCCGGCGATGACACCCCCACCGGGCCACGATTGGATGGTGCCATTCACGACCACGAGGCCGGTGACCGTGGTGCCGGTGGTTCCGATGGCGGCCAGGGCACCCGCCGCGCCGGTCAGCGCGAAACCATTGAGGTCGATGGTGACATTATTGGCGGCGACCTCGATTCCCCTCCGACCCGACACGCCGGTCACATTCCCCGTGAGGTAGTAGGAACCCGACGTGGCGATCCGAAAGACCGAATCCGCATCGCCGGGCGTGGTGGCGGAACTGATGGGTGTGCGCGGCTCGACCTGGTCGAGGGTCTTCATGGTGGGATTGGGAGCCGCGGGAGGCGCGAGGGACCCAGCCCGCGCGGAGCCGGCCATGAAGGCCCCGGCGGCCACGCCACCAAGTCCCGCCAAGAGTGCGCGTCGATCGTGAATGCCCCGGTGCTCG
>CAYTRP010000349.1:0-887 GCA_964440195.1 uncultured Candidatus Sumerlaeota bacterium | reverse complement strand
TGCTCACGTGTGTCTCCCCCCGGATGAGTGATAGATGGCGCCAAAGAAACGACCCGGTCTCCATGTAGCCGAGACCGGGTCGGAACGCAACCGTCGTGACAGGGTGTCACTCGCGGGGAAGTTCTTCGCCGATGACCTTCTCGATCCCCTCGAAGCTGGGGGCCTCGAGGAAATCAACCCCGGGGATATTGCGGCGAGCGAGTTCCAGAGTCGTGGCGATGAGATCGTAGGTCGCCTTTTCCGAAACGGTGAGATTCTCGCCCCCCGTGGTGATGCGGGTGAGGGTTCCTTCCAGGTCCTTGAGGGCAAAGGCGTATTCGTCGAGTTGTTGCGTGATTTCCTCGTCGGCAATGGCTTCCTTGAGGGTCGAGAGGAGCGATTCCCTGTAGGCCTCCCGTCCCTCGCTCGTCCCGAGGGACATGCTAAGCTCGCTGATCTGGGCCTTGTTGGCCTCGAGGCTGGATTCGAGGGACACCAGGAGGAAATCGGTCATTTTGTCGAGGGCGCGGTTGGATTCCTCCTTGGCGAAGTCCTCGAGGAACTTGCGGCCTGCGGGGAGTTGGCCTTGAAGCACCTCGTCAACGAGGCGATTGACCAGTGGACCGGCGTTGGCCTGTGCTTCGCGCTCGACGATGGGGCGCTTTTCCTTGATGAAGGTGACGACCTGCATGCCGGCAATGCCGGCGAGTTCCCTTGGCTGGACGATCTGACGCGTCCAATAGCCCGCCCAGGCAAAGTAGCCCGCAATGACGAGAATCAAAATCGCGCCGACGACGAGGGTCATGTTCCTGGTGTTGCGCGAACGGCGGATTTGCTTGTCGAGGCGCTCCTCAAGGGAGGTAAGCTGCCTGTCGATGTCTTGGTGATCGGACATGATTCAAACCTCC
>CAYTRP010000348.1:0-4386 GCA_964440195.1 uncultured Candidatus Sumerlaeota bacterium | reverse complement strand
GTTGGTACCGGCAAATACTCCGGCTCCCGCCCACTCGCCCGCATAGAGGCGATAGTCGAAGACGTCGATGACCTGTCGGGCGGCACTGATGGGCGTGAGGCGGATGAGGTAGGTGCCGCGCCTGTCGGGCTGGAAGGTGACGCGCTCGCCCGTCGCGCTGCTCAACTGTGCCGTGGAACCCGAGGGGCGCTGGAGGACCGACCATTCGTAGGCCGTGACGGTTTCGTCGACCTTGACGGCTTCGAGGAAGACCTTCTCGCCGATGCCCACGGCACGCAGGCCGGAGGCGGTCACGTCGAACTCGCCGGTTTCATCAACGGCGACGTCGCGCGGGGAGACACCGATGCTCTCGATGGTCGCGAGGTACTGCGGGACGGGTGTCGGGACGGGTGTGGGCGTCGGGATGGGCGTGGGGGTTGGTGTGGGCGGAACGATCGTGGAGGGCTGGACGGGTCCGCGCAGGTCCATGTTCGGGTAGTCGTCGGTGATGGGGCGATTGGCGACGCCAAAGTAGGACCGCTGGAGCGCCTGCACGGCGAAGGAGGTGTTGTGGATGCCGTGGCTGCCGTCCTTGACGACGAAGTTGTAGTTGTAGAGCGTTCGCTTTTGGCCGGGTGTCATCGCGTTGAAGCCGGCGGTGGTGACGTTGATGTAGCCGCCGGAGGCGAGGCTTGTGCCGGGAAGCGCGAGCAGCCGGGGCCGCAGGATATCGATGAGGCCCCTGACCTCGGATTGGACGCCTTCGAGGAGTCCGTCGCCGTCGTAGTCGCCGCGCGCCAGCCGGTCGTAGGAGGTCGTTGATTCGGGGTGGCAGCTCGAGCAGGCGCCCCGGGCGTTGATGATGTCGCCGCCGTCGGTCGCCACGCGCATCGCGTAGGTGTGGCCGCCCACTTCGGGCGAATCGCTGTCGGCCATGTGACAGGTGGAGCAGGTTCCCTCGACGATGGTTGTGTGGGCCGAGTTGCCGATGATGGGGAGATCGAAGGCCGCGATGCCAACGCCCGCCCACATGTCGGACTGCGGGCCGTAGTGTGCGCCACGGGAATTGGTGAGGGCGGTGGATTCGCCATTCGCGACGCGGGAGTTGTGGCAGTTCATGCAAATGGCGCCGGTGCCGGCTTTCTGGATCGTGACGCCGGCGGGGATGGTGGCACTGTCCGCCGTGCGCAATTGGTGCGGATAGACCGAGCCGTGGGGATCATGACAAGCGGAGCAGGTGATGCCGTGGTAATCCTCGGGTGGCATCTGGGGGATCGGGCCGCCGTTGATCTTGCCGTACACGAATCCCTCACCCGTGTGGCAAACCTTGCAGGTGTCGTTTGATGCGACGCTTCCCTCGCTGGCATCGGCGGTGACCGGGTGCGAGGAGGTGTTCCATTGGTAGAAGCGTTCGCCGAACACGAGGTCCGTGTCATGGCATTGGGAACATTGCTTGGTGCTGAGGTCGACACCTGCGATGCCTTTGTCGTCCTCGAGGATGGCGCCGAGGTGCTGTGAGCCGGGGCCGTGGCAGCTTTCGCATTGGATCGAGGCGTGGCGCTGAAGCTCGGCGGGGAGTTGCGGCCAGTTGTCGACGCCCGTTTCGCCCGCCTGGTGGATCAGGTCCACGAGCTGTTGCAGGTCGTAGCTGATTTCGGTGGCGATGTCGTCAAAGCCGCCGTTGTTGGCGGTTTCCTTGAAGCCGACGGTGTGACAGGCGAGACAGGATTCCTCGTACTCGGTGCCGCGCATGCCCTGCAGGTGGAGCTGGAGTTTGTTGGCGTGGGTGGTTCCGATCCAGGTGTCGACGACGTTGAGGCGTTCCTGGTCGCTTCCGGAGTGGCAGCAGGCGTTGGCGCAGGAGGGGATGGAAGAGTCGGGGAGGCCGTGGGTGTTGAAGACTCCGGCACCGACCCACACGCCCGCGTAGATCCGTTGCACGATGGGATCGGTGGGGGCCCCGAGGGGATCGAGGGGCGTGAGCTGGACGAGATAGAGGCCTGCGGCGTCGGGAACCAGTGTGACCATTGTGTCATCGCTGTCACCGAGGCTGGCGTTGGATCCCGTGGGGCGACCGGTCAACTCCCAGTTGGCACCGCTGATGGAGAATCCTTGGAGGGCTTGGGCGTCGAGGTAGACCTTCTCGCCGAGGCCCACGACGTTGAGTCCCGTGGAGACTTCATCGAATTGATCCTCGGGATCTTGGGAAACGTCGCGTGGCGAGACCGCCATAATCTCAATTTTGGCAATCGTCTCCGCGTTCACCACTCCCGGCGCGAGGCCCAAGGCGCACGGCAGGCAGAACATCAGAATCGCATTTCCGAGGCAATTGCTCGATCGATTGGTGGTGATCATGGAAGACCCCGGGGATTCACCGGTTCATGCCGGTGAAATGGGATGTTGGGTGTGATGGACGGTTGTTTTCCCATAAGGAATCGTCCGAGGCACGCTCCGTCTTTCGGGTACGCAATGCACATGTGCTTGGAATGCAAGAACTCTTCCACTGCGGCGCGTGTGGATGCCGCAGGGAGAAACCCTTTCAGAATCAAGGGCTTGGGCGTGAGGACGCCTCGATGGCTTTACGGTTTTGGGAGACGGTTTCGAAGAGTGTGACCGGCCGGACTCATTGAGAGTCGGGCGTTGTCCGCTTTTCCGTGCTCGCCAGCGCACGCATGGCGGAGCGTTCTTCCTGGATGGTCTTGAGGTCGATCTTGTAGCGCTGGATCATCCGGTAGAGGGTTCGGCGATGACAGCCGGCGACCTCCGCTGCGCGGGAGATGTTGAACTGGTTGTCGGCGAGGAGGTTGACGAGGTACTCGCGCTCGAAAGTGGACACGAGGCGGTCCTTTTCCTCGAAGAAGGAGGCGTCCTGCCGGGATGCCGGATCGATCGTGTCGCCGACGATGTCCGGGGGCAGATCGCGTAGACAGAGGTCCGTGCCCGAGGCGAGGGTGGCCGCGTGCTCGATGCAGTTTTGCAGCTCGCGGACATTGCCCGGCCAGTCGTGGTGGCGCAGGACTTCCATCGTCTCGGGAAGCAAGCGCATGGGCGGGAGATGCTGGTCCTGCGTGAATGTGCGCAGGAAATGGTTGGCGAGGAGGGCGATGTCCTCATGGCGCTCGCGCAGGGGTGGGAGGTGCAGGCCCACGACGTTCAGGCGATAAAAGAGGTCGCTGCGGAAGTTCTTGTTTTTGACTTCCTCCTCCAGATTGCGGTTGGTGGCGGCGACGACGCGGATGCTGACCTCCACCTGTTGGCGTCCGCCGATGGGACGGAAGCTGCGCTCCTGGAGGACGCGCAGGAGCTTGACCTGGAGGGCGGGGGAGAGTTCGCCGACCTCGTCGAGGAACAGCGTCCCCTTGTGGGCGAATTCGAGCAGGCCCTTCTTGTCCATGTGGGCACCGGTGAAGGAGCCCTTGGCGTAACCGAACAACTCGCTTTCGAGGAGGTTCTCGGGCAGGCTGGCGCAGTCGATGGGGACGCAGATCTCGTTGCGGCGCGGGCTCAGGCTGTGGACGGCGCGGGCGACGAGTTCCTTGCCGGTGCCGCTCTCGCCGGTGACGAGGACGTTGACGTCCATGCGGGCCACCTTGCGCAGGCGCTCGTACAGCACCTGCATGGGGGCGCTGACGCCGATGATGCCCGCGAGGCCCTCGCCGGGCGTGGATTCGGTTTCGGGGGGGAGATCCTGCACGCGCTCGATGAGGCGGTAGCTCAACGCCTCCTGGATCTTCTGGAGCAGCTCGTCCATGGAGAAGGGTTTGACGAGGAAATCCGCCGCGTGGTGCTTCATGGCCTGCACGGCGCTCTCGATGGATCCATAGGCCGTGACAAGGATGACGGGGGTGGCGGAATCCCAGGCGCGGACGCGCTGGAGGACTTCCATTCCCGACACATGGGGCATCATGAGGTCGGTGATCACCAACTCGGGTCGAAACTCCTCGAGGAGGCGATCGACCCTGGTGGGGTCGGTGCTGGCAAGGCAGTCGTGTCCCGCGCGCTTGAGGAGGCGCTCGTAGTTCTTCAGCATTTCCGGCTCATCGTCGAGAACGAGGATGCGCGAGGCGGTCGACTCGAGTCCTCCGCTGCCGTTACGGTTTCCCTTCATGTACGATGACCCTTGAGCGGGAACCAGAGGCGCATGGTGGTGCCCTTGGCGAGTGTGCTGTCGGCGGTGATGTGTCCCTTGTGAGATTCCATGATGCGGCGGCAGACGGCAAGCCCGAGTCCCGTGCCACCCTGGTTGATCTTGGTCGTCTGGAAGGAGGAGAAAAGGCGCTGGAGGACCTCGGGCGCGATTCCCTCGCCGTCATCGTTGACGAAGACATCGACCCCGTGGGGGTCCTCTTCGTTCAGGCGCGTGGTGACAAGGAGCCGCCCGCGACGCCATGGGCGAGGGCGGCCGGC
>CAYTRP010000347.1:0-4397 GCA_964440195.1 uncultured Candidatus Sumerlaeota bacterium | reverse complement strand
GCCGCAGGTAGCGTAGGCGTCGGCCAAAGGTATCCACCAGAGCGGGGGGAGAGAGGGGAGCGCGCGCGGCGGGGAGGTGTGACATGGGCGGAGGAGCGGAGGTCCCAAGAAGTTCCAGTTACGGGACTTTGGAGGGCGGGGACCTGCTCGTCAAGCAAGTCCGGCGCGGGGCCGGGAATCGGGGATGCATTCACGTGGAGATTTTGGTGCGGCACCCTGCTTTCGAGTTGCGAAGTGCTGCCCGCTGGCTGAACTTGGGGGTGAGGGGGACATCCCGGCGCAAGTCGGCGCGTCCCGTTCGCATCAAGGGTGTCGAGAGGGTGTTCCCGTGGCAGAGCTAGAGCACAAGGTTCGCCAGGTCCGCGGCCGGTTGGTCTTCTTTCGTTTCTGTGACGCGGCTGTCGTGGCCCTGTTCGTGGCCGCGCTGCTCTGCGTGGTGACGCTTGTTGTGTCGCGGCTCACAACGCGGTTCGCCCCGGAGTGGCTGGTGCCGGTCATGGCGGGGCTCCTGCTGGCGGGAATGGCGGGTGCGCTGGTGGTCACGATGATGCGCCGGCTGACGATGATCGAGGCCGCGTTGGCGATGGATGACCGGCTCGGGCTCCGCGAGCGTCTCTCCAGCAGTCTCCTCCTCAGGGGGCGTTCGGATCCCTCGGGTGCGATCGCCGCCCTCGAACGCGACGCCCAGCGTCACGCGGCAACGATTCGCCCGGGACAGGACTTTCGCTACAAGTCGCCGCGCTTGCTTCCCCACCTGTTCTGGCCGGTGATGCTTGGGGCGATGGTCTACTTCTTCATGCCGCAGATGGATCTCTTCGCCACCGTGGTCGATGAGGGGAAGAAGGAGGACCCCTTCGCCGGCAACGAGACGCTGCGCGAGCAGGAGAGTCGCGAGATACGCCAACTCGCCAAGGAAGCCAAGACGATCGCGGAAGACATGGACGAGGCGACGATGGGCACCTTCGCCCGCGACCTCGAACGGCTGGCCGACGACCTTGAGATGGGATTGAAGGATCGCAAGGCCACCATCGCGGAATTGTCGCGGCTGGACGATGAGCTGCGCATGGAGCGGCGCGACATGTCTCGCCAGATGGATCCCTTCCGCCAGATATCGGGCCTCTCGCGAGCGGACCAGACGCGCGAGTTGCAACAATCGCTCAAGGACCAGGATTTCTCGGCCGCAGCGGAAGCCCTGCAAAACATGGCGATGCAGGCCCTGCAGCAGAAGTCTCCGGAGCAACTGGAGCAGTTGGCCTCGGAGCTTGGGCAGTTGGGCAAGGAGTTGCGAGACAATCCCCAGATGCAGCAGGCCATGGAGCAGGCGGCCGAGGCGATGAAGCAATTGGCCGAGGCCCAGCGCGCGCAGTCGGAGCAGTCGCAACAACAGCAGGCAAACAGCCAGCAGAGCGGCCAATCCGAACAATCCGGTCAGCAAAGCGGCCAGCAGTCCGGCCAGGAACAGCAATCGCAGTCTGGCCAGCAACAGGGCGCGTCGCCCAGTCAGCCTCAGTCCGGCGGTCAGCAAGGAGAGCAAAGCATGCCCCAGGGAGCGCAGGATGCCCTCGCGCAGGCACAACAGGCGTTGCAGCAGGCGGCGCAGCAGATGCAGAGCCAGCAGCAAATGATGGAACAAATCCAGCAATTGTCGCAGTTGCAGGAGAGCCTGGCGCAGTCGCAAGCGGGCATGATGAGCCAGTCCGGCCAGCAGCAGGGGGGTCAGCAGAGCCAGAACGCGGGGACGCAATCCCCTTCGGGTCAGCAGGGCCAGCAGGGGCAACAGGGGCAGCAATCCGGCCAGCAACAAGCGGGTCAGCAGGGACAGGGACAACAGGGCCAGGGCCAAGGTCAGGGACAGGGCCAAGGTCAGGGCCAACAAGGGCAGGGTCAGGGAGAGGCGGGCTGGCAGGAGAGTTGGAATGCGCCCCAGAGCACGGGGGGAGGCAGCGGGCAGGGAGGCGGCCCCCGCGATTCGTCGGGGTTGGTGGATGTCAAGTTCGAGGATGAGTTGATTCAGGGCGAAAAGAACGAGGGAGAGATTCTTGCCGTCATCGAAATCGACGCTCCGGCCGTTCGCGGAGAGTCGAGCATCCAGTACCAGGAAGTGTACACGCGCCAGGCGCAGAAGGCGGCCGACGCCATGAAGACGAATGAGATTCCGATGGGATACCGCAACGCGGTGCGCGACTACTTTGAAGCGATCAATCCCGAGAGCGGGCGGCGGGGCCAATAGACGGGGGCAGGCGCCCTTGACGGATCTTTCGGACTTCGGATTCTCCGGGCCACGCGGCGCGTGGGCATGGAAAGCCGGAGATGCTTTCATCCAGGACAAGGATACAGAAGACACGTGACGGATTCGAGTCGATGTCTGGCGGCCGTTGTCCTCGCGGGGATGACATTGGTGGGTTGCCAGTCCGAGGCCGGGTCGGTGGCGGGCGCCTCTTCCGAGGTATTGATCGTGAGCGCGCACGGCCCGCACCCGGGATACGTGACGAGTCCGCGGGCGGTGGCCTTTTCGGGGAATCGGAACCTGATCGTCATCGATCGCTCGGGGCGCGTGCAGGTCTTCGACGCGGTGTCCGGCGAGTACCGCTCGCGGTGGATGCTCGAGCGCTATGACAACGGGACCCCGACGGGGATCAGCGTCGACCCCGGGGACGGAACGCTGTGGGTGGCGGACACGCACAATCAACGCATCATACGGTTCGCCACCGATGGGACAATTCTTGCGCAATGGGGCGAGTATGGAAATCGGCCGGGGGAGATGGTGTTTCCCACGGATGTGTGTCCCGACCCCGACGGGGAGACGGTCTGGGTGACCGAGTATGGCATTCGCAGCCGGATCATGCACTTCACCCGCGATGGCCGCTTCCTGAAGGAATGGGGATCGGGCGAGTATCAATACGAGGATCTGTCGCGCCCGCAGGCCCTTGCCGTCGGGAGCGATGGATTGCTGTACGTGGTGGATTCCGGGAATCACCGGATCAATGTGTACACGCGCGAGGGGGAAGCGGTCCGCGGCATTGGCGAGCCGGGCAAGGGCCCCGGGCAGCTTCAATGGCCCATCGACCTTCAGATCGCGGCGGACGGCTCGCTCTACGTGGTGGAGTTCAACAACTCGCGCGTCAGCCGCTTTGATCGCGAGGGCCGGTTCATGGGATTCTGGGGAAGGCCGGGCTATGGGGCGGGCGAACTCTTCTCCCCATGGGGCCTTGCGATCGGCGCTGGCGGACGGTTGGCGATTGCCGACACGTACAACAACCGCATACAGGTGATCACGGAACCCGAGCGGCGGTTCGGCGGCACGGAGAAGCGGTCGTGAACTTCCGCTTCCTGTCGCCCGAGTATCTTTGGCTGCTATTGGGTGTCGTCCCATTGCTGGCATATGCGGTGGCCCGGCTGCGATCCGTGGAACCCGGTCGGCGTTTGGCGATTATCGGGCTGCGCGGATTGATCTTTTTCCTGCTGATTCTGGCCCTCGCCCAACTGGAAATGACGCTGAAGGCCCGCGACCTGACGGTTTACTTCGTCGTGGATCGCTCGGATTCCATCCCCCAGAACCTGCGCGAGTCCTCCCTTGGCCTCGTCTCGGAACT
This sequence comes from uncultured Candidatus Sumerlaeota bacterium, assembly GCA_964440195.1. Lineage (GTDB taxonomy): Bacteria > Sumerlaeota > Sumerlaeia > SLMS01 > JAHLLQ01 > CAYTRP01. Next base: position 804 of record CAYTRP010000347.1, on the reverse strand, counting down.
CAACCGCGGCCGCCCCCCGCGCGACGAGGCGGGTGTCGTCGTGTTTGGAGCAGGCGCATCCCTCGAGTCGCTGGCCGTTCCCACCTTCGAGTTCGACGGAACGATCAAGTCCATCATTGATGAGTCCCGCACGGACATTTCCTCGGCGCTGCGGCTGGCATTGAGCGCGCTCCCCAATGACCGCATGAACCGGATCCTTCTCCTGTCCGATGGGAACGAGAATGTCGGGAGCGCCATCGAGACGGCGCGCCTGGCGCGAAACAGCAATGTCCCGATCGACGTGCTGCCCCTTCGCTACACGCAGCAGCAGGATGCGCAGATCGACAAGGTCATCGTGCCCGACCAGACGATCAAGGACACGCCCTTCGACATCAAGATCTTCCTCTCCTCGGAATCCGACACGCGCGGCATCCTGCGGTTGTTCGAGGACGACATCCAAATCACCGAGCAGGAAGTTGACATTCGCGCGGGCCGCAATCCACCGCTCGTGTTGCAGCGCCGCCTGCAGGACGGGGCCTTTCATCGTTACCGGGCGACCATCGAGGTCCCCGGAGATGTGCGCGTGCAGAACAACGTGGCGGAAGCATTCACGACGCTGAAGACCGAGCCAACCGTGCTCCTTGTCGAGGGCGACCTCGCCATGGAGGTGTCGCCGACGAATTACCTCGCGGCGGCCCTCCAACTCGAGGACATCCGCGTTCGCCTGATAGGGCCCGACCGCATCCCGGTGGGAATCGACGAACTACAGGCCTATGATTCCATCATCCTGTCGAACGTCGCGGCGGGCGACATGACGGACCAGCA
>CAYTRP010000346.1:0-4401 GCA_964440195.1 uncultured Candidatus Sumerlaeota bacterium | reverse complement strand
CCATGGTCGGCGACGTGAACGACTACCTTGGGAAGGGCCTCTCTGGCGGCCGTTTGATCGTCCGCCCGAACGACCAGGCAATCATCGCCGCGGAAGACAGCATCATCGCGGGCAACGTGATCGGCTACGGGGCGACTTCCGGGGAGATCTACATCCGGGGCGTCGTGGGCGAGCGCTTCCTGGTGCGCAACAGCGGTGCCTCGGCCGTCGTCGAGGGCGTCGGCGACCACGGGTGCGAGTACATGACGGGCGGTCGCGCGATCATCATCGGCTCGACGGGGCGCAACTTTGCCGCCGGAATGAGCGGCGGCATCGCCTATGTGCACGACCCGAGGGAGGAGTTCGCCGTCCGGTGCAACACCGAGATGGTCGACCTGTGCCGGCTCGAAAACGAGGATGACACGCAAACCGTGATGGGGCTCCTGCGCAATCATCTCAAGTTCACGGACAGCCCTGTTGCCAAGCGCCTCCTCGACCATTGGGCAAAGGAGTCGAAGCACTTCGTCAAGGTCATGCCACGGGACTACCGCCGCGTGCTGGAGCAGAGGACACAACTCAATGCCGATGCCGGCCTGGTCGAAAAGGGGAATGGCGTGACGGCGGCGAAGCACGCACCCGAGAAATGATTCCAGGGCCACAGGGAACAGGATGACGCAGCCGTCTTCACAACCGGACAATACCTCGCACGTGCCGGGGCGCCGACATATGACGCGGCGTGTGTTCCTGGGAGGCGCGGCCTTCGGCCTGATGTCGTCCGTTGCACTGGGCGCCAACGGCCTGAGCGAGCCTTTCCGCCTGGAGAAGACGCATGTGCGCGTGGCGATTCGCGACCTGCCTGTCGAGTTCGAGGGGTATCGCATCGGCCAAATCTCCGATCTGCATTACCCGCGCAACATGACGGCGGATTTCATACGTTCCGCCATATCGAAGGTGAACGATTTTCACCCGGATGTGATCGTGATAACGGGCGACTTGGTTGACAAGCGTGGCGGAAGAGGAAGCCGCACGTTGACAGGTATCTTCGATGGCTACGTGGCGCCCGACGGGCTCTTTGGCGTGCTCGGCAATCATGACCACTGGTACAACGCCACTGCCGTCTTGGATGACCTGGCGGCGAACACCCCCCTGAGGATCATTGATCACACCCACGTCCTGTTGAAACGCGGCAAGTCGGCGATTGCGTTGGGAGGTGTTGGCGACTTGTGGACGGATCGGGTCGATCTCCCCTCCACCTTTGCCGGCGTTTCCCCTTCGATTCCGCGAATCCTGCTCTCCCACAACCCGGACGTGGCGGAGATCGCCCCCGCCTCGGGCGTGCGGGTGGATCTTCAGCTCTCCGGTCATACCCATGGCGGAGAGATCCGTCTGCCCCTGTTCGGCCCACCGGCGGTTCCGAGCCGTTACGGCCGCAAGTACGAGCGCGGCCTTGTTCAGGGACCCGCATGGCCCGTTTATGTGAACCGAGGTCTTTGCTCCCCGCGCTTCATCCGCTTCGGCTGCCGTCCCGAGGTCACCTGCATCGAGCTTGTTTCCGCCTGACCGCAGCATCGCTCCCCAGAAAGGAAGTCCCGCGCGACATGGGCAACCCCACCGCCTTCAAGACACTCCCCAGAGAACAACCCAAGCGCCGTCCCGTGGACGAGCGCGTGCATGACTGGCACGAGATCTATACCGACTTTCCCGAGGAAAAGCAAAAGGAGCAGGCCGCCCGCTGCATGGATTGCGGCATTCCCTTTTGCAACCAGGGATGCCCGCTGGGCAACCTGATACCTGAATGGAATGATCTCGTCTACAAGGGACGCTGGCGCGAGGCCATCGATGCCCTTCACAAGACCAATAACTTCCCCGAGTTCACCGGTCGCATTTGCCCCGCGCCGTGCGAGGCCTCCTGCGTGCTCGGCATCAATTCCACACCTGTATCGATCAAGCTGTCGGAAGTGAGCATCATTGACCGTGCCTTCAGGGAAGGGTGGGTTCGTCCCCAGCCGCCCAGTTCGCGCACGGGCAGAAAAGTGGCCGTGGTGGGATCGGGCCCCGCGGGCCTGGCGGCGGCCGCCCAACTCAACAAGGCGGGTCACGCCGTGATCGTGTTCGAACGCGCACAACGCGTCGGTGGCCTTCTGACCTTTGGAATCCCCGACTTCAAGCTGGAGAAGCATGTGGTTGACCGGCGCGTTGATTTGATGCGTGCCGAGGGCGTTGAGTTTCGCACCGGCACCAACATTGGCGTCGATGTCGCGACCGAGCAGCTACGCCGGGAGTTCGATGCCGTCGTGCTATGCGGCGGAGCCACCCAGCCGCGCGACGTGTCGATTCCCGGTCGCGACCTGCAGGGCGTCCTGTTCGCCATGGACTACCTGACGCGTCAAAATGAGAAGAACTACGGCGATCCAGACAAGGGGCGGCCACTGATCAGCGCCAAGGACAAGGATGTCCTCATCATTGGTGGCGGCGACACAGGAGCCGATTGCCTGGGCACCGCGCACCGCCACGGTGCGCGGTCGGTGACGCAGATCGAGATATTCGGCAGGCCGCCGGAAACGCGGGCACCCTACAATCCCTGGCCCCAGTGGCCGATGGTGATCACCTCGTCATCGGCCCACGAGGAGGGCGGAAACCGCGAGTGGGCCGTGCAGAGCCTCGCATTCCGGGGGGAAAACGGCCAGGTGAAGGCGCTGCAAGCCCGCCGCCTCAAGTGGGTCGTTGATGAGAAGGGACGTCGCACCTCCGAGGAAATCCCCGGAAGCGACTTCGAGATCCCGGCGGACCTGGTCCTCCTCGCCGTTGGGTTCCTCGGACCCGAGAAGACGGGGCCGATCGAACAGCTTGGACTTGAACTCGATCCGCGCGGAAACGTGAAGACGAACGCGCAGTACATGTCTTCCGTTGAAGGGGTCTTTGCGGCGGGCGACCTTCGCCGTGGGCAGTCGCTCGTGGTGTGGGCGATCGCGGAAGGGCGCAAGGCGGCGCGTGGAGTCGACACGTGGCTCATGGGACGCAGCGACTTGCCCGGCTGAGAATCGCCACAATGTGGGCGCTTGGCCAATCCGGTGGGCGGTCCTCGCTCACCGGATTTTTTTGAACCAATCCATGTCCCCGGGCAGGGGCTCCCAGCGCCGGAAGGGTAGAACCACGGCGAGCAGGAGTCCCAATCCGCCCAATCCACCCAGACCGGCCAATGCCATCACGCTTCCCGTCCTCAGGTAGACGACAGCCCCCAAGGCAGCCAATCCACAACAACCCAATCCCATCAGCAGCCGCCTGACCAATCGCCCCAAGCGACGCTCGAGACGTTCAAGATCCTCGGGATGCAGACGCACACGCTGTTCTTCGCGTTCAAACCGGGTGATGACGCGGCGGACGTACTGTAGTTCCGACCACACGGTGCTCCCCAACTTTGCCACGCGCTCCCGGAGCGGCATCTGCTCCTCCAGCGCCACTTCCCGGATCATGCGCTTGATGATGGGCGTCGCCTCGCGAACGGCGCTGAATGTCTGGTCGAATTCCATCCCCTGGCCTTCCACGAGAGCGGATGCGCGGAAGAGATAAACGAGTTGCTGGGGCATCCGGAGTGGAAAGCGATGAAACGTCGCCAGGATGTCGTCCGCGATCTCCTGGACCATGCGGGGGTTGAAGTCGTCGCGAAGCTGGATGGCCAGAAGCGTCTCGCCCGCATCGCGCACCAGCGCCCTCGGGATGTCGGGGTCCACCATTCCAAGCTTGTAGAAGATGTCGACCATTGAATCCACGTCCCGCGCGACGATGGCGACGCACGCGCGCAGCATTTCCCGGCGAATGGCAGGCGGGAATTCAAGCGACATCCCGTAGTCGAGGAGGACGATGCGTCCCCGCTGGTCAACCAGCAGGTTTCCGGGATGCGGGTCCGCATGGATGAAGCCGTGGACAACGACCATGCGAACGTAGATGTCGATCAGCCAGGCGATCACTTCGCGCGGGGACTGGTTCCTCTCCTTCAACCCCTCCAGGTCATCCACGCGCACGCCATCGATGAAATCGAACACGACCGTCCGCCGGGACGTCAGCTCGTGATGGCACCTCGGAATCACCAGCCGCCCATCCCCGGCGAAGTTGCGCCGGAAGCGCTCGGCGTTGCGCGCCTCGAAGTGGAAGTCCATTTCCTGGGAGATCATCCGGTCGTACTCCTGGATGACCGCCCAGAAGCTTCGCACGAAGTGGCTGTCGACCAGCAGATGGAAGAACCGCAGAAGCCAGCGAACCACCATCAGGTCCGAGGCGACGATCTCTTCGACGCCGGGACGGAGCACCTTGACGGCCACCGCCCGGCCTTTGTAGACGGCACGATGGACTTGGCCCAGGCTTGCCGCGGCCAGCGGTTGCATTTCGAAAGAGTCGAAGATCTGCTCAACCGGCCGCCCCAAG
>CAYTRP010000345.1:0-4403 GCA_964440195.1 uncultured Candidatus Sumerlaeota bacterium | reverse complement strand
AAAGGCCTCCCGGCTCTGTTTCGGGAGGCCTTTCGCCGTTCCGATGCCGCCCCTCGGCGAGGTAGGCAAGGCGCTGCTGGCCCGCTGGGACGGACAATTCCTCGAAGCCGTCACCGAAGCCAACGGCTCGGTCGCCAGGTTGGTCCGCGAGGTGCTGGCGGGTCTGCCGTCCTTCCGCGACACCGCCCCCTGGAATGGCCACGAGATCCGATTCTACAAGCGCGCCCAGATCCTGGTCGCCGACCTCTATGGCGCGTTCAGCGGCGCTGGCCCCGGCCACTTCCACGACTTGCAGACACTGACCGCCTTCGCGGATTACAAGGTCCCGCAGGTCCTCCGCCGGCACGCATTGGCAGGCGAGGAAGCAACCGCACTCCTTCAGGACTTCCGGCAGGCCCCTTTGCGATTGCGGCGGGATGGGACCGATGCCACGCAGGATGCACCCGTGGCAGTAGCCCATCTCGCACGAGTAGAGAGTCGCTACGCCAACGCGTCGCATGGCGGCCAGGACCGTCTCGCCCGGCTCCAGTTCGATCTCCCTGTCCTTGAGGATGACGCGCGGGCTCATTGGTCCTTCCTGAGGTCATCCTGGAGCTTGCGCGCGCCGGCCTCTCCCGTCAGGATCAATCCGGCCACGAGGACAAAACAGAATAGCGAAGCCAGGAACATGGGAAGCGCCATGCGGTGATTGCCGGCATGGAAGGCCTCCATCGATGCCGTCAGCAGCCAGTATTGCACGATGACAATGATCGCACAAATCCACAGGCGGGCCGTCGTGGCGGCGACCACGCCCGGGCGGGTGTCGAAGTTGGGTTTGCGCTGGGACATCGGTGCTCTCCTTGTTCCTTGGTGACTCATTTCGATCTCGGTACTGCCATCTGCGGCTGCATCTCGCCCGCGGGACGAAGGACCGCGGTTGCCAGATGATGGATCATTCCGCCAAAGACCACTGTCCATGCGATGCAACCTGCCCAGAGAAAAATCCAGGCCACCAAGAAGAGTTGCTGCACGGCGATAATCTCAGCCAGTCGAAAGGTGCAGGCGGAGTACATCCCCAGGGGGAAGACCATCCCCCAGTAAAGAGGATCGTACCGGAGCGGAAAGCCGCGCACGACATGGCGCCAAAAACCGAGAATGACCAGCATCGGTATCCACCACGTTGCCGTGGCCCACAACACAAGGGTCACCCCCTTGATGAAGGGGAGCAATTCGAGCAGGAGCGGATGAGTATTCACCGCGGACATCAGATTGCACCCAGCCAACGTAGAGATGGCGACGGCCCCCATGTTGATCCAATATGGGGGGGAAAGGTCGTTTGGCTGGAACGAAAAGAACATATACCTGTAGAAGATCAGGGAAATGATCCAGAGGTAGAGGATGATCCCAAAGGACCATGTGAACAGTCCCACGAGCGAAGTGGGAAAGAATCCGTCCGGGAGGAAGGCGCTCATCTGCACGCTGACGATGGAGACGGCCTGGGTGGCCACGATGGCCACCAACCATCCGCCATTGATCCCCTTCTCAATGGGGGGTTTGTCCGGCTTTACGATGAGAAGCGCAAACACCAGATAGATGATGATCAACCAGAGAAGCATTGTCAGCGCCGCGAGTCCAACCCCCACGAAGGAGTTCTGGGCGATGATGAACCACTGCGATGAAAAGACTCCCGTGGCCGCCACCAGCGTGAAGAAGCCCGGTCCGCGCAGATGATCCCCCGCATCGGCGATGACCCGATCGCCATATCGAATCATGCGCACAATCAAGAGCATGACAAGCACCAGGTACTGCACGACATTCAGAAAAAGCAACCCCCACGCAATCGCCGCGAGACCATGAAGGTGACTCGCGATCGACACGATCCCCGTCGCCATCACGAGCGCAAAATACGCGGGGTGCAAGGCCTTGATGCCTGACTCTGGCGGTTGGGTGGGCACTTGGTCTCCGTCTATCCCGTTAGGTAAAATGAATCTCGTTCAACCCGACGGCGAGGATGCGATCCTCCCCGAATCGCAGCACCACTTGGCGAAGCGGCCGAAGTTCACGCGGTGGCCCCTTGATCCCCTTGCCGGTACCAATGTCGAACTCCCCGTTGTGACAATGGCAGCGAAGGGTCTCCTCATGCCGGCCCTCCGGGGGATGGTACGTCACCGGGCATTGCAGGTGGGTGCACTTTTGCAGGAAGGAGATGTACTCGCCGCTCTCGCGCCGGATCAGGATCGCGGGCGTGCGGTCGTTTGGATAGTGGAACACGAGCCACTGCCCCGGCTGAAGGGCGAGGGCGTCCGGGATTTCATGTTCCGGAAACGGCCCCTCGGATTCGGTGAGGGATTGCACGAGGATCGAGGCATTGCCAACGACCATGCCGGCACTGACCAGGCCGAGGAATCGCACAAAGTCCCTGCGCGTCACGAAGTCGTCGAACTCCTGCTCTACGGGAAAGTCCTCGCGCCACTTGGGAAGCTCTTTCCGCCGGGCTGCCGCGGATTGCGTGCTCATGGGTGCGCTCCTCACAGGTATTGGGCGTCTTCGGCCTTGGATTCGGTGGTGCCGATCAGTTCAAAGGGGAGGGGCTCCCTGCTGTCCGGATCAACGATGCCTTCGAGCTGGAAGCGCTCCTTGAGTTTCATGGCGAAGTCGACGGGGCCCTCGACCCCCTTGAGCAGTTCCGGCCAGTCGACGACCATCTCCTCGACGTCGTGCGGGACCATGACCCACACGCGGGTCTCGACGAGTTGCCGGCCAAAGCGCCACTTGTTGATCGGCTTGCTGTGTGGGCGCAGGCTTTTGATTTCCGCGAGGGTCCCATAGAACAAGGCGCCCGTCGGGCAGACCGTCGCGCACATGGGCTTCTTCCCCGCGCTGGTGCGGTCAAAGCACATGTCGCACTTCTGCATCTGCTGGATGTCGCCGCGAATGATGGGAACGCCAAAGGGGCACGACAGCTCGCAGTTGGAGCAGGCAATGCAGCGGGGCTTGAGGCTGCTGTGCACGATGCCGTTCTCGTCCATTTTGATGGCGTCGGCCGGGCATGACATGGCGCAGGTCGGCACCTTGCAGTGCATGCAGATCATGGGGACAGTCTGCGGGTCCTTGGCGGCATCGACCTTGTCCACATGGATCATCGGCGTGCCGCGATGCGTGTGGCATTCGGAGCAGCCAGCCACGCATGCCTGGCAGCCGATGCAGCGCTGGAAGTCGATGAAGAACTCCTTGATGGAAGCGCTCATGGCGCGGGTGCCTCCACATTCAGGTTCTTCCAGTCGGCCCGCAGTTGGTCTGCCTCCTCCGCCGTGGCGCCTCGAACCCGGCATGCGGCCACCTTGAACTCCGGCATCTTGCTGATCGGATCAAGCGCGCGCACGGTGAGTTGGTTCGCGGCCAATCTCTCCGCCCAATGATACGGCACGAAAACCGTGTCGGGGCGGATGCCTTCCGTGATTTGCAACGGCACCGTGATCTTGCCGCGACGCGTCTCGAGCGTGACGATCTGACGATCCTTGAACCCGAGCTTTCCGGCCAGCATCGGATGCATCTCGCACACGGGGCCGGGAGACTTCTCGACGAGGAACTTGATTCGCCGTGTTTGGGTTCCGCTTAGATAATGAAACACGCTGCGTCCGCTGGTGTAATAGAGGGGAAACTCCGAGTCGGGGACTTCAAAACTCGGCCGATAGGGCGTCGGGTGCAGATGGAACTTGCCGTCCGGGTGGAAGCTGCGCTTGTCCTCGAACAGGCGCGGCGTGCCGGGATGGCCCTCCACCGGGCAAGGCCAGAAGACTCCCATCTCGTCCTCGATGCGCTTCCATGTGATGCCGCCATAATCGGCGGTGCCGCCGCTGCTGGCGCGGCGCAACTCGTTGAATATGTCCTCGTTGTCCTTGTAGCTGAAGAGGCTTTCCTTCCCCAGGCGGCGGGCGATCTCGAGGATGATCCATGTGTCGCCCCGCGCGTTGCCGGGCGGGGCGACGGCAGCGCGAATGCGCACCACGCGCCCCTCGGCGGTGGTGGAGGTGCCCTCTTCCTCCTCATGCAGCGAGCCTGGAAGCACCACGTCGGCGTAGCGCGCGGTTTCGCTCATGAAGAAATCGATGACGCACAGGAACTCCATCCCCTCCAGCGCCTCGCGCACGAAATTCGTGTCCGGATGGCTGACCATGGGGTTGCAGCAGATGTTGATGAGGCCGTGGATCTCCTTGGCGTGAATCGCCTCGAACAACTCGACGGCGGTCTTTCCCTTGTGGGGCAGTTGCTCGTCGGTGATACCCCACACCTTGCAGACATGCGCGCGGTGCTCGGGGTTCTCGATGTCGCGGTTGCCGGGGAGTTGGTCGCACTTGTGGCCGTGCTCGCGGCCGCCCTGGCCGTTCCCCTGCCCGGTGATCGTCCCGTAGCCACAGCCCTCC
>CAYTRP010000344.1:0-4466 GCA_964440195.1 uncultured Candidatus Sumerlaeota bacterium | reverse complement strand
TCACCGTCTCGAGCTTGATCCGCTCGTCGGGGTACAACGGCGTCAGGTTGTCGAACAGGATCTTGCCGCGCGCCGTCTGCGGATCGACCCCGTTGATTGTATCCACCCGCAGGAGGGCAAAATACCGCTCCCCCTCCTTGGGCGGGCGAACCGAACCGGTCACCGTGTCGCCCTTGCGCAACCCGAAGCGCCGGATTTGCGACGGCGAAACATAGATGTCGTCCGGCGACCAAAGGTAATTGTAGCTCGCCGAGCGGAGGAATCCAAACCCGTCCGGCAGGATTTCCAGCACCCCATTGGCCATCATCTGGCCGTTCTGCGAGGAGGTTGCCCGCAGGATCTGAAAGATCAGGTCCTGTTTGCGCATGCCGGCCGCATTGTCCAGGTTCAGCTCGCGGGCCATCTTCGACAGCTCGGTGACGGTCATGCGCTTGAGCTGCGAGAGGTCGAGCACCTTGCCCGAATCCGCCCCGTTCACGGTACCGGCGGGTGCCGCGGCGGGATACTCCTCCTCCTCTTCCTCCTCATCCAGCGCCAGAAGCTCGTCGGGATCGTAGGGATTTCCCTCGTTGTCGAGGGGGAGCGGCTGGCGGGGGCCCATGCCACCTCCCAGCTTGCGACGGCGCCGCGCGCCGCCATGGCCCTGGCCACCTTGCAGGCCACCGCCCTGGGGTTTGTAATGCCCTTGGCTTTGGCCCTGACCTTGACCCATTCCCATCGGTTGCCCGCTCGGCTTCTTGCGTCTCATGGACAGTTTGTTCTCCTCGTTGATGTTTTGTCTGGGGGGATTCGCCCGGCGGCGGAGCCACCTCGGGCGCGCTTCAAGGGGAGCCTTTCGCCGGATCCCGGGGCGTGAAACCACCTCGGAGCGAGGCGGAATGTTCAACATGGGCCCGGGTCGTTCCGGGATTGATTGACTCGGAGGAAAGAGAACCGGTGGCGACTCAGGCCGGGTTCCCAGGAGTGATCATCGGTATCCTGAGGGGAGGGAGGAACGGCACCCCGGACAGTGGGGTTCTTTCGCTGGGGGCGGGGATGGCATTCCAGAGGTCAACTGGCCAGCAACTCCCGGTACAACGACTTGACTGACTGCAAGGTCTGTTCCCATGTGCCGGAATTGTCGATGACATGGTCCGCGCGCCGGATTTTCTCTTCCTGGGGCATTTGGGCGGCCAATCGCCGCGCGATTTCCTCCTCGGACATCCCCCGGCTCGCCCCGAGCCGGGCCACACGCTCCCTCTCGTTCACCGCGACCACAAGTACCGCGTCACAAAGACTCTCGGCGCCAACCTCGAACAGGAGGGGAATTTCCAGGACCACCAAGGGTGCGTCGCGATGAAGGGCGATGAATCGCTCCTCCTCTTCCCGGACGCGCGGATGGATGATGGCTTCGAGGCGTTTCCGCCTTTCCGGGTCCGCAAAGACAACGGAAGCCAGCGCTCCGCGGTCGATGCCGCCGTCTCCCGAGAGGACACCGGGCCCAAACTCCCGAACGATTTCCGAGTAAGCCGCCCGACCGGGGGAAATCACGTCTCGCGCCACGTCGTCGGCACTAATCGTTGCGGCACCAAGCTGTTTGAGCGCGGAAGTGACAGAGGATTTCCCGCTGCCGAGCGATCCCGTCAAGCCCAGAATCACGCCCCTGCCTCCCTTATCAATTGCTAACGACTGCCAATCGCTCCAAGCTCCTGCACTCCCCCTAGATCTCCTCCCAGTTCGGACCGCTGTGCACGTCCACGCCAATGGGAACCTTCAACGGGAGCGCCGCCTGCATCTCCTCCACCACCAGCGCTTGCAGCCTCTCCGCTTCGTCCAGCGGGGAATCGAAAATCAGCTCGTCGTGAACCTGAAGAACCATGCGCGCGCGCAGGTTCTCGCGCGCCAGTCGCGCGTCAATGCGCAGCATCGCCACCTTGATCATGTCGGCCGAGGTCCCCTGGATCGGCGTGTTCATCGCAATGCGTTCCGCCGCCGAGCGCGCGTTCGGGTTCGGCGCCTTGATGTCGGGGACGAAGCGGCGACGGCCCAGCATCGTCTCGACATACCCGCGCGCGCGGCATTCCTCCAGGGTGCGGTCGATGAACGAGCGTACCCCTTGGTACGCCTTGAAGTAGTCCTCGATGAACTGCTCCGCCGTGCGGCGCGCAATCTCCAAATCCTTCGCCAACCGGAACGCCGACATCCCGTAGATGATCCCGAAGTTGATCGCCTTTGCCGCCGAACGCATCTCCTTCGTCACGCCGCCCCGCGCCACGCCATAGACCTTGCTCGCGGTGAGCGTGTGGATGTCTCCCCCCGTGGAAAAGGCCTCGATCAGCGCCGGATCGTCCGACATGTGGGCGAGGATGCGCAGCTCGATTTGCGAATAGTCCGCGCCCACCAGGCACCAGCCCTCCTCGCGAGGCACGAACCCCCGGCGGATCTTGCGGCCCTCCTCGGTGCGCACGGGGATGTTTTGGAGATTCGGGTCGTTGCTCGACAGGCGCCCCGTGGCGGCGACGGTTTGGTTGAAGTGCGTGTGCAATCGCCCGGTCCGGCGATTCACCAACGCGGGCAGCGCCTCGATGTACGTCCCGCGCAGCTTCTCCAGTTGCCGGTACTCCAAGAGGCTCGCCGGCAGGGGGTGGAGCTTTGCCAGTTCCTCCAGCACGGAAACATCCGTGCTGAAACCCGTCGTGGTCTTCTTCTGCTTTGGCAGTCCAAGATCCTCGAAGAGCACCTGCGCCAGTTGCTTGGTCGAGTTGATGTTGAAGTCTCGCCCCGCATGCGCGTGGATCTGCGCGGTGAGCTGGGAAAGGCGCGCCGTGGTTTCCTCCCGAAGCCGGCGGAAATAGGGCACATCAATCCGGACGCCCTCCAGTTCCATCCTCGAAAGGACGGCGGCCAGGGGGACTTCCACGTCCTCGAACAATGCCTTCAGGGCGGACCCCTCCTCCATTTGGGGCAGGAGATGGTACCGCAACTGCCGCGTCACGTCCGCATCCTGACAGGCGTACTCGCTCACCTTTTCCACGTCCACGCCCGCCATCGTCACAAGGTCGTCGCCCGAGCCGATCAGGTCCTTGATCGGCGTCATCTCGATCCCGAGGCACTCCCGCGCGAGGCCCTTCAGCGAATTCGTCGCCCGGTCGGGATTGAGCAGATAGGCGGCCACCATCGTGTCGACCGAGCAATCCCCCGCCGCGAACCCGGCGGCCTTGAGAATCTTGTAGTCGAAGCGCCAATTGTGCGCAATCCAACGCACGGCTCCCTTGGCGAAGAGAGGCGCCAGGGACGCCACCACCTCGGGGAGGGGCAGGCAATTCTCCCGTCCCTCGTCCGCGACCGGGATGTACACCGCCTGGTTTTTGGCCCAGGACAGGGAAAGGCCCACAAGCCGATCGGTATACGGATCGAACCCCGTTGTCTCCGTGTCGATGGCGGCCTCGCCCGCCCCGAGAATTTTCTCCGCCACGGCATCCAATTCCGAACGCGTCCGGATCGTGGCGTAATCCACCGTGCGATCCTCGATGGATTGCCCGCCGATCTCCTCGACCAGGGAGCGAAACTCCAAACGCGCGAGCATCTCGCGTACTCTCTGGTCGGGCCGGTACTCCCAGCGGAACGCCGGCCACGAGGCATCGACGGGGACATCCCGCCGCACCGTCGCGAGTGCCATGGACAGTCGCGCCGTTTCCGCGTTCTCCGCGAGGCTCGCCCAAAACAGGGGCTTGGTCTTCCCGGCGGCGGCCGACAACAGCGTCTCCATGTCCCCGAACTCCTCCAGCAAGTCCGCCGCCCGCTTCTTCCCGATCCCTGGAACGCCCGGGATATTGTCGGAGGAATCGCCCAGCAAACCCAGAAACGCCGGAATCTGGGCTGGGGAGACGCCCATCTTCTCGCGCACGCCCGCCTCATCGAGCGTCTCGATGGTCCCCAGGTGATCGCGCAGGACCGTCACCCCCGGCTCGACGCATTGCAGCAGGTCCTTGTCCACCGAGACGATGCAGGCGTCGCCCCCATTCAGGACTGCCCAACGGGAGAGGGTGGCGATGACATCATCCGCCTCGAACGAGGGAACCATCGCCATCGGCACCCGCATCAGTTCCAGCAGCTCGCGCAGCAACTGCAATTGCCGCGTCAACTCGGGGGGCTGCTCGGGGCGGTTGGCCTTGTACGCCGCGAAGTCCGCCGACCGAAAGGAAGGACCGGGCGGATCGAAGACCACCACCACGTGCGCGAGCCCATGCGTCCGCCTCAGGCGATGAAAGACCTGAAGAAAGCCGAAGATCGCGCCGGTGGGTTCCCCCTCCCGCGTGGCGAGGGGCCCCATCGCGTGATAGGCGCGGTAAAGCTGGGAGTGGCCGTCGACAAGGAAGAGGCGGGGCCGTGCATCGGGCATGGCGAGGTCCTCGCGCGCGGATGAAAAAAAAATCGCCCCGGCAGTGCAATGCGTACCTGCCGGGGCGACAAGGAATTCGGGAACC
>CAYTRP010000343.1:3078-4477 GCA_964440195.1 uncultured Candidatus Sumerlaeota bacterium | reverse complement strand
CCTGTACCGAGGTGAGGGGCTGGCCGTTGGCGGTGACGCGGGCGACGACTTCGGTGTCGGCATACATGATCAAGCGGACCATCTCTTCGGCATTGAGCGCGGCCGGCGAGAAACCGGTCGCCGGGTTTTCTGAGTTGCGTTGCGTGGCGTACACATACATGGCCGGGGCTTCGCTCTCGGCTTCCTCCTGTGTTTGACCCACGTTGCCGATGGGCACGTTGAGTTCAAAGATGCCATTGGCGTCGGAGATCGCGGAGACTCCCCGGGCGGCACGCGCGAGGCCCGTTCCGCCCAGGCGGACGGTGACCCCCGCCATCGGGCCTCCGGCTTCGTCGATGACTTCGCCCCACACCAATGCGGAGTAATTCAGGAAGAGGGTGACTTCCTCGCCCTCGGTGATTTCCTGCCAGGTCAGGGTCGGAAAATCAAAGGAGCGGGCATCCTCGGGGAGGGTGCGCTGCTCGATTATGAAGGTGTATTCGGGACTTTGGGTCAGCTCGACCTGAAAGCGCCCGTCGGCATCGGTTGACTTTGCGCGGAACATGGTCCTGCCGTCGCCCATGGGGCCGCCCCGGCCGCGGTTTTCTTCCCCACCGGTTGTGGCGCCCCGGGCGATGACTTCAATTCCGGAAGCGGGTTCCCCGTCCGGTTTGTACACGATCCCCTGAATGGGGAGCCGGTCTTGCAGTTCCATTTGGAACACGAACTGTCCGGGCTCGTCCGGCATCTGGACTGTCTGGAAGTGTTCGCGCGACATGCCGCCGAAGGTGGCCGCGGCGGTTGCCATCATCTGGGCACCCGGACCTCCGGGGCCCCCGGGCCCAGCCCAACCGGCTGGGGCGCTGCTGGCCCGCGAGGCCTGGCCGCCGCTCCAGGCGTACCGGGTGCGGTAGAGGCTTACGGCGACTTCCTGTCCGGGCGGCGCCACAAACCGCACCTCGTTGTCGCTGTTTACCGGAATGACCATCTGCTGGATGCCACGGCCCATGACCATGGCGTGAAAGCCCTGGCCGTCCTCGAACTTGGGGAGGTTCTGGATTCGCCCGATGGCATTGACCTGATTGACGCGGGCCACCAGGCGGGTGGGTTCCTCGGCCTCGGAGGAGAGTTCCCGGAAATCGACGTAGGGGTTGGACCAGCCGCCGCCCATGGGGCCTCCGCCGCCCCATCCACCCCGCCCGCGCGGGGCCGAGAAGAGGATCGCATCGCTGGAGGCGACGATGTGGGTGCGGACACCTTCGTAGCCAAGGACCGTGAAGGTCCCGTCGGCACCCGTGCGCACGGTTTCCGTGTAGTTTGCGGTGGGTTCGGCTTCCTCGAAGAGGCTCAGGCCGACGACAAGAGGCTGGCCGGCAACGGGTTTTTCCTCTTCATCGACGAGTTGAAAGGCGAAGGGCAC
>CAYTRP010000343.1:0-3068 GCA_964440195.1 uncultured Candidatus Sumerlaeota bacterium | reverse complement strand
TGGACGGTGAAGATCCCGCCGTCGGCCTCGGGGCCAAAGCCCCATTGCATCTTCACCTTGTACGACCCCGGGGCCAAGGCGCGGAGCAGGATGCTCCCCTTGTCGTCGGTTTGGACGGTTTCAAGCGGTGTGTCGGGAGTTGTCTCCGGAGCAAGGGTGACACGGACGCGGGGGAGTGGAATGCGGGTGCGGTTTTCGAGGACCAGCAGGTTCAACGACCCGGGGGCGTCCACGGCGACAGTAGGGGCCACCTCGGCGGCGGGGGGTGGTTCCACGACGGGGGCGGGTTCCGGAGCCTCGGGGGGCGGGGGAGCCGATGCCGAGGGTCCGGGCCGGGGAGCCGCCGCCGGGACGGAGGCCACGATCCGTTCGCGATCCGATTCGCGGGACTCGATGGCGACAGCGGCGGTGCCGGGCCGCGTGCCCGCCCGGTTGAAAGAAATGATGACGGCCACGAGGACCACGAGGCCGACAATGGCTGGTATGACGATCAGTGGCAGATTGCGTCGCATGGAAAAACTCCGTCTCAAGCAAGGGGTCGGGCTTGGATGTGAACTCTCTACTGGCCCACGGAGCAAGAGGGACGCCAAGGTCTCGGCATTCTTGGGCTTATTTGGGCACAGGCGGATGATTTCTAGACTCGTGGTGGTTCTTCTGGCACTTCTGGCGACGGCGGCCATGGGGTGCTACCGTGGACACTCGCCTCGTGTCGGGCGGCCGCCGATCGTTTCAGCCTCCGAGTGGGGGTCGAATCCCGATCCCCTGCCTGCCGGTCGGGCCCAGCGGCCCGACAGGATCATCATCCATCACGCAGGGGTGGCGTGGCGCGCCGGGGACGATCCGGTCCAAAAACTGAAGGGCCTGCAAGCGTGGGGGAAGCGCGAGCGCCAATGGCCCGACCTGCCGTATCACTACCTCGTGGCGCCCGATGGCAGGATCTTCGAAGGCCGTCCGACGTCGTTTGTGCCCGAGTCCAACACGAGCCATGAGGCGCGCGGCCACATCGGAGTGCAACTGTGGGGGAACTTCGGGGAGCAGCGCGTGGGCCGCGAGCAGTTGGAGTCGACGGTGCATCTGGTTGCGTGGCTCTGCGACCGGCACGTGATTCCGCCCTCGACAATCCTGGGGCACCGCGACGTTGCCGGGGAGACCGCTTGTCCCGGGGACGATCTTCAGCGCTACATCGATGAGGGAGACTTGCGTGTCTGGGTTGCGGAGATGCTGGCGCGCCGGGAACCGGACGTCGTGTTGAAGGATGCGCTGGAAGAGGGTCCGGTTGACTGGATTCCCGGTGCCGCGAGCGATCGCGCCGTTCCATGAGACGACAACCGCTGCCGACCCATCTGCGCTGGTTGCTTCTCTTCCAGGCCTTCAATGCGGTCAACTTCACGATCGCCCTGGGTGCGCCCCTGGTGTTGACCGCCCAGTTTCTCGGGGCGGGACCGTTTCACATCGGGTTGTTGAACGCGCTGACGCCGCTGCTGGCGGGGCTGAACTTCTTCGTCACGCGCTGGGTGGACCGGCTGGGATACCAGGAAGTCCTCATTCGCGGGTGGACGTTTCGCTCCATCTTCCTGCTCTTCGTCATTCCGTTGCCCTTTCTCGCGGGGAGTGCGCCCGAGTGGGTGCTCGTGTGGGGGCTCGTGTTTCCGCTGGCCATCTTCAACGTCATACGCGGCCTGACCGCGGGGGCGTGGTTTCCCTGGCTGACGCAGATCGTGCCGACGGAGAACCGGGGATACTTTTTCGGCGTCGAGCAGCGCGTCATCAACATCAGCGCGCTGATCACATTGGTTGGTTGCGGTTGGTTCCTGGGAACGGAGCCCGAGGCCTGGCGCTATGCCACCCTCTTCTTCATCTCGTTCTTCTTTGGCGTACTGAGCCCCTGGGCGCTGCGCCAGGTCAAGACACCCGTCAAGATGGGACCGGCACCGGAACGCCCGCCGGGGCTGCGCGGTCTGGTGAAGCAGGTGGTTCATATCTGGCGCTACCGGCCGTACCGCCGGGCGATGCGGTTTGTCTCGATCCACAACCTGGGCATGTTCGCCGTGCCGGCCTTTGTGGTGTATTACCTGAGGGCCGAAGTGGCCTTGCCCGACGGGATCATTCTCAAGCTGCAAGCGATGACGACGCTTGGCGTTCTCATCACCTCGGTGGCGTGGGGCCAATTGAGCGACCGCATGGGGAGCAAGCCGCTCCTGCGCGTTTCCGTCACGGCCATGATGATCATCGTGAGCTACTGGACGGGGTGCGCGACGGGGATTATCGTGCCCAACGTCTGGGTCATTGGCGGGGTGTTCCTGCTGTGGGGCGTCTTCACATCGGCCCACGCGGTGTCGCAGTTCCGGCTGATCCTCGGTTCGACGCACAAGGGCGACCTTACCATGTCCATCGCCTGGTTCCAGGTGCTGATGGCGGTGACGGGGGGACTCGGCCCCATGGTGTGGGGTGCACTGCTTGAAGGACTGCGCACGCCCACTCTGGAAGTCGCCGGCCCGGAGAGCCTTGCCTTCACGGTCTTCTTTGGCGGCGCACTGCTGCTCGGCCTGGCCACGCAGTTCTTCCTCTCGCCGCTTCCCGAGCCCAAGGCCGTGTCCACTCCGCGCGCCATCGCACAGGTGGTGTGGGACTGGCCGGTGAAGGTTGTCTCGGGCATCGCCGGACTGGCCATGCCCAGAAGGAAGAACAGGTGAGCGATCGACTATCACAGGCTTCCTGAATGAAACCCGCAAGGCGTCATTCGGATGTTACGGCCGTTGGCTCGCCCAGTTTGTAGATCCGCCACTGCTCGTTCTCGAAGAGAACCTGACCTCGCAGCATCACCTCTGCCGGCACCATCGCGTGGGTGACGCCATGGTTGCGCGCAAGTTCCTCCCACGGCACGGCGAGCGCGGGCCAGGGAGCGGCGCGGCCATAGGTCTTCACCAGCGGGATGCGCAGCAACTCCGCTCGCTCGCGCAGCCAACGCAGCGATGAGGGATTCACGTACAGCGCGTGGTCGTCGCTTTGCTCGAAGAAGACCGCGCGCCGCGTCGCACGGGCCTGCGCACGACGACGCGGCGCGCGGT
>CAYTRP010000342.1:2951-4478 GCA_964440195.1 uncultured Candidatus Sumerlaeota bacterium | reverse complement strand
ACGCCTGCTCCGGCAACGGCACCAACTGGTCCGTCGCCAACAACAACACGGCCAATGTCATCGTCGCGGCAAAATCCCCCGCCTCCACCGAAGCGCCCAACGGCGTGCCCCTGGGGTCGAGCGATCCGTTGGTGAATTACACGTTCTGAGGGGAGGGCGGGCGGAGACGCCAATACCGTTCAGTGGTTTCGCAAACGACGCATGAAACCGTTGAACGGCATTGGGCACCCTTGCCTGCGATGATCTCGGGAAACCCGAGAAGCGCGCGGCGTGGAATTTGCACGCCCACCTCCGCTTGGCTACGGTGGACACGCAGGATGCCCGCGCTCCCTTGGTTCTTGCGCCTTTGGAAATGTCCTGGGGTGCTTTGAGAATGTCCTGCCAAGAATCGAAAATCTCCCGATCGCGCTTGACAGCACCCCCCCCTTTGAGTGGACTCCCCCTCCCCGGCGAGGGCCCCAACCGCCCCCGCCTCCCAAGCCCGCGCACCCGTAGCTCAGCTGGATAGAGCGTCTGACTACGGATCAGAAGGTCGGGAGTTCGAATCTCTCCGGGTGCGCCACAAAAGCCTCGAAATCAAGGACTTGCAAGCCCGGCTTCACCGCCGGGCTTTCTTCTTGTCCGGCGGGGCGAGGCGGCTCGCGGGGCAGCTTGCGCACGCGTGCGATGCACACCCGCCGCAGTCATGCCCTGAATGAGGATGAAGGAATCGCCATCCGCGTCTCGCGAGCCAGGCCGTCGCCGCGATGACGCCGATCCAAACGATCGCATGCTGCAGGAGTTCATTCATGCGTGGGTTCCTTCATCCGATCAGGGCTCCAAGGAGATGATACGAGGCAAGTGCTCCCAGCCACGCCAGCAGTGTCATGTACACGAAGGAAAAAACCGGCCACCGCCACGAGTTCGTCTCGTGCTTGATGACCGCCAGCGTCGCGGCGCATTGCGCGCACAATGCGAAGAACACCATGATCGAGAAGGCCACGGGCAGGGTGAACAGGGGCGTTCCATCGGGGCGCGTCGCGGCCTGAAGGCGGCTTTGCAGCATGCGGCCGTCCTCCGACTCCTCCTCACCCGCATCGAAGATCACGCCGAGGGTGGCCACCACCACTTCCCGCGCGGGAAAGCTGGCGATGACGGCCATTCCGATGCGCCAGTCCCAACCCAGAGGGGCGACGAGCGGCTCGATCAATCGCCCCGCCCGGCCAAGGAACGATTGGTGCAGGTTCGCCGCCGCGACGGCGCGCTGCCGCTCGCTTTCCAGCGTCGCCGCTTCCCCGCCGTCCCCGGCAAGGGCCGCGCGCGCGGCAAAGGAGGCATTGACCTCCGCCTCCACGCTGGCGGGGCGCGGATAGTAGCTTGCCGCCCAGATGACCAGCGACACCGCGAGGATCACCGTGCCCGCCTTGCGAATGAAGAGCCCGGCGCGCTCCAGCAACCGATGGAACACAACCCTGGCGTCCGGCCAGCGATACGGGGGCAGCTCCATCAGGAAGATGGGCTTGGGGCCCTGGAGCACCGTGCGCCGCA
>CAYTRP010000342.1:532-2941 GCA_964440195.1 uncultured Candidatus Sumerlaeota bacterium | reverse complement strand
CGCCACGGAAGGCCCGACCAGATACATCAGGAGGAGCACCAGGCCCCGCAGGTTCAGGAATCCGCCCACGCGCGCCGACGGGACAAAGGCCGCAATCATCAGCGCATACACGGGCAGGCGCGCGGAGCAGGACATGAGGGGCGCGATCATGATCGTCACAAAGCGCTCGCGCCGATCGGCAATCGTTCGCGTCGCCATCACGCTGGGAATTGCGCACGCAAAGGACCCCACCAACGGGATGAAGCCGCGCCCCGAGAGGCCGATGCGGCTGAACAGGCGATCAGCCAGAAAGGCGGCCCTGGCGAGATAGCCGCAATCCTCGAGAATCGCGACGAACAGGAAGAGGATCAGGATCTGCGGCAGGAAGACCAGCACGCCACCAACCCCCGCAATCGCCCCATCCGCGAGAAAACTTGCCAAGGGTCCCTCGGGCAACGAGGACTCCACCCAGCCCGCCAGGCCGCCAAACACGCCATCAATGAAATCCATGAACGGCGCGGACCATGCATAGATCGCCTGGAAAACCAGGAGCATCAGCACCAGGAAAATCAGCGTGCCCCCTACAGGCTGCAGCACGACGCGATCGATGCGATCCGAGGGGGACTCGCGCCGTCCCCCGGGCACGTGGCAAACCCCGTCCAACAAACGACGGATGGCCGCGTAACGCGTCTTGGCCTCAAGCGAGACAAGATTCAGCTCGTCGTTGGCGACTCGTTCACGGGCTTCACGCAGGAGGGCCTCCGCAGCGGCGCCTCCGTCCTTCACCAATCGCTTCTCCGCCATTCCTCCCGCTTCGAGGAGCGAACGCCGCAACAGGAAGGGCACGCGGTCCCTTGCAGGCAGGTGGATCTCCGCGCTCCGGGCGGCCAGCCACCGCAATGTTTCCTCAACGGACTGCGGGAACTCCACCCACCTCGACCGCGGGGGCGGCACCCATGCCGCCTCGTCGAGCCACGCCCGCACGGCATCGAGGCCAAGGCCTTTGGTGCCCACCACTGGAAACACCGGCGCGCCGAGTCTCGCCGCAAGTTGCTGGTGCTCGATTCGAATCCCGCCCGATTCCGCCACATCCGTCATGTTCAACAACAAGGCAAAGGGCAGCCCGGTCTCCATCACCTGCGTGGCGAGGAAGAGGTTTCGGCCGAGATTCGACGCGTCCGCGACAACCAGGACCGCATCGGGCGGTTCTGGATCTTCGACCCGCTGGCCGAGCAAGACTTCAACAGTCACCATCTCGTCGGGCGAACGCGCCGTGATGCCATAGGTGCCCGGCAAATCAACGAGCTCGATGGGACGGCCGCGTCCCTTGACCGGAGCGGACTTTCTCTCGACCGTCACTCCCGGATAATTCCCCACCCGCGCGCGAAACCCCGTCAGGCGGTTGAACAGGGTTGTCTTGCCGGTGTTCGGATTTCCGACGAGGGCCACACGCAAAGTCCGCCCGGCCGTCATGGGTGAGAGTCCTCCATCACCACCGCCCGCGCCTCGGCCCGCCGCAACGTCAGCAGGTATCCCTGGATTTGAATCTCCATCGGGTCCCCCATTGGGGCGAAGCGTACCACCTCCACCTGCTCACCCCCCGTGAGGCCCATCTCCATCAGTCGCTGCATGAGGTCCTCCGCACCCACTATTTCGCCGATGGTGCCGCCCTGCCCGATGGAAAGGTCCGCCAAGGTTCTCATCATGGCCCGGCTACTCCAGCCGCGACACCTGCACGCACTCGAGCAGTTCGCGGCTCACCATCAGCCGCGTCTGCCCGACCGCCAGCGCGCACGAGCGACCCGGCATCAACATCGTCACCAGATCGCCGACCCGGAATCCCATCGATTCCAAGCGGAGGAAGTCCGACTGGTCGGCTGGGAATCCCTCCACGATGGCACTTTCGCCGCTGGAGAGGGAGCAGAGCCGGAGACCTTGGCGGGTCAGTTCTTGAGGATGATTCGTGGTCAAGTGATGCCGCCCCGGAGCGCCAATATCGGATATATCATAGATGCATTATCCCTAATCAGGGCCTTCGGAAGTGGGTCAGCACTTGAACGGATGCCGATGCGGACAAGCACGCGCGAAGTGTCCCACGCGATGGCCCGCACAAGTCAATGGAAATGTTGGCATGCCAATAAACGCGCAACAAAGCCGGAGCCACTCATCCTATAAGACAATAGGAATTAGGGTTTGGCATCGGTCTCCTCTCTCGCCCTCCATCTCCCCGCGCCTCACTGACGAGACATCCTGCTACGCGGCTGCGCTGAGGGGTTGGGTCTATTTCGCCTCAGGCTTGGCGGAAGGAAACAACCGCTCGCGCACATCGCGTCCGTACTTGCGAAACGCCCGCAGCGCCGCGGCCCGGAGGTCGAGGTACTTCCTTGCGAAGGGCGGCGAGTGCGGAAGCCATCCCAGGATGTCGTGCAT
>CAYTRP010000342.1:0-522 GCA_964440195.1 uncultured Candidatus Sumerlaeota bacterium | reverse complement strand
ATCGGCGCGGGCAGCGCCGATTCCAATGCAGGGCACCGGGACCTCGCGCGCGATGCTCGCGGCGAGATCCCCGGGGACATTCTCGATGACCAGGGAAAAGACTCCCAGCTCAACCTGCGCGCGGGCCAGGTCGCGAATCAGCCTTGCCTCGGGCTCCGTCTTGCCCTGTTTGCGATAGCCCGACAACTGATGCACCGATTGGGGAACCAAGCCGACATGGCCCATGACGGGAATTCCCACATCGACGATGGCACGAATGGCGTCGAGCGCCGCCGCGCCACCCACTTCGACCTTTACGCCGTGGGCGCCGCCCTCTTGGACGAGCCGCCCCGCATGGCGCACGGCGTCCTGGGGGGAAACCTGGTAGCTGAGGAAAGGCATGTCCGCCACGACGAACGCCCGCTTCGTCACGCGGCTCACGGCCGCCGTGTGCAGCACCATCATCTCCATGGTCACGGGGAGGGTCGTCTCCAGTCCGTGCATCACCATGCCAACGCTATCGCCCACGAGAATGACATCGAT
>CAYTRP010000341.1:0-4481 GCA_964440195.1 uncultured Candidatus Sumerlaeota bacterium | reverse complement strand
TCAAGCGCGTGCGCGAGGACATGTACGAAAGAGCCCATCAGGAATCCCGGTCCACCTCCTTTTGTGAAGCGGGATTTCGTCACGAGGCCCTTACCACCGGCGCGCTCGACCATCCCAACATCGTGCCGGTGTACGATTTCGGCGAGGATGAACGGGGCCGCCCTCTCCTCGCGATGAAGCTCGTGCGCGGCAGGCCATGGGACCAGATCATCTGGGACGACTTTGCAGAGCCCACGCAGGACTTCCTGGGCAAGCACCTCCAGATTCTGACTTCCGTCTGCCAGGCAGTCGCGTTCGCCCACTCGCGCGGCGTTGTGCACCGGGACATCAAGCCTTCCCAGGTCATGGTGGGCGAATTCGGCGAAGTCGTCCTGATGGATTGGGGATTGGCCCTCGTGCACGACCAGGCACTGACGACAGCCCATGAATCCCCGCTGAAGTCAGGCATCATCCCGACGCGGGACAGCGCCCCCAATCCGGCGGGCACCATCGCATTCATGGCTCCGGAGCAAACGCTCAAGACCTCGATCAACATCGGCCCCCACACGGACGTCTACCTGCTTGGGGGCGTTCTCTACTATCTTCTGACGCGCTCCGCCCCTCATTCCGCGCCCGACAGCAAGGCGGCCTTCATCGAGGCGCAGAGCGGCCACGTGGTTCCCCCGCAGGAAAGGGCCGAAGGGCGCGATATTCCCGAGGAGCTTGCCCGGCTGTGCATGCGGGCGCTCGAGCCGGACATCCACCAGCGACTTGCCTCCGCCAAGGAGTTGATCGAGGGCATCAGGGCCTACCAGACCGGCGCCAACAAGCGGCGCGAGTCCGAGCACCTCGTCGAGGAAGCACGGGCAATCATCGATGTCGAGAAGGCGGACTACCGCAGCCTTGCCCGCGGATTGAGTGCCATCGAGCGCGCCACCGGTTTTTGGCCCGACAATCCGGAGGTCGACGACCTCCGGGAGAAGTACCATGTGCGCTTCGCCAGGGCCGCCCTTCGCAACCGGGACCTTGTCCTGGCAACCGCCCAGGCAGAGCGGATCAGCAACACCGAAACCCGCCGTTCCCTCGCCGAGGAGATTCGCAGGAACCGGCTCCATGTCACCCGCCTGCGCTGGGCCGCGCGCTTCTTCATGGGTGGCACGATCCTGCTCCTCGTCATTGTGAGCATCATGTCGCACTTCCTGAATCGCCGCGCGGACGAGGCAATGCGCCTGCGCGAGGCGGCGGAGGAGGGCGAGCGTGGCGCCATCGAAAGCCGCCGCAATGCCGAGGAACTCGTCAACTTCCTGGTGGACGATCTTTACGGCAGCCTCGAACGCTTCGGTCGGCTCGACCTGATCGATCGCGTGGCCACCGAGGCCAATGCCTACTATGCGGACCTCCCTGGCGGGAGCCGGACGGAGACGCTCGCCCAGGGGCTGCGGCGCGCCCGCGCCCTGCGCGTCCTGGGGGATGTCCAGGTACAGGATCGCACCCGCATTCTTTACGAACCCTACCAGGTCTTCAGCGAGTCGCTTCGCATCGCGCTCGAATTGGAGAAGCGGTTTCCGGAGGACATCGAGGTTGTCCAGGCGCTTGGCGCCTCGCGTTTCCGGCTGGGGAGCGTCATGATCTACATGGGGCGAATCGAGGAGGGGCTTCACGAGTTGCAGGCCGGCGAGAAACTCAATCGCGCCGTCCACGCCCGCGAGCCCGCGCGAAGCAATGCCCTGCTCGAAGTCGCTCGCAGCATCCTGCTGCGAGCCGAGATCATCGCGTACATGGGACAGCCCGAGGTCGGTGAATTTCTCACGCGCGACGCGCTGCAATTGCTTGCCGAACTCGAAGGCATGGAGTCCACCCGCACCGACGCCCGTCGTTTCAGGGCCGAGACCCACATCCGCATGGCGGAGTCCCTCGCGCGCCTCGGCGAGAAGGAGAAGGTGGCCCGGTACATCGAGGAGGCGCGCCAGGACCTCCGGTTGATGGCCATCGACAACTCCTACGAACTGCACCGCCGGTATGACCTTGCGCGTTGCGAGTCGCTCGCGGCGGCGATCGAGATGCAGGGCGGCAGCGTGGAGCTGGCCAATGAGATGAACCTCGACGCCATCGGAGAGATGGAGCAGGTTCTCGAGTTCAGCACGCGCAACATCCAGTGGCGGCGTCAACTCGTGCAGGCGTATATCACCCAGGCGGACATTTCGAGCATGAGTGGCAACCTGGAGGATGCCGTCGAATGGGCCTCGCGCGCCGTCGTCATTTCGCGCGGGACGGCCTACCAGGATCCGGACAACATGGTCAGCCAGATCTGGCTGGCGATCACTCACGGCCTTGTCGGGACGCTCATGCATGACTACGGACACGACCCCCTTGGGCTCGGCGAACTCGACTCGGCCATCGGGATACTCGAGAGCCTGAAGCGCTCGGTCCCGACGATGCTCTTCCTGGACGAGCGGCGGGCACTGTATTCCTTGAATCGTTCGCGGGCCCTCGTCGATTTGGGACAACCGGAAGAGGCGGAACGGCTGCTCCTTGCCCTCGAGGAGGAATGGGCCCGGTCCGAGCGCGCGAATCGCCCCGAAGTGAGGCTGCTGGCCGCCAACATCAAGCTGGCCCTCGGTTGCTGCCTCGCGCACAGGGGTGCGCTCCCCGAGGCGGCCGCGCGATGGGAGCAGGCCCTCCTCATTTCGAAGGACCTCGTCGAGGGCGAGGAGTTCAATCGCTACCTCGCCATGCGGTCGCAGGCCGCCGCGCTCCTGTTGCTTGGCCGGCGGGACGAGGCGGCCGGGATCGTTCGCCTGCTTGGCGAGAGGGGGTTCATGGGCGAGGATCTTGAACGCCTGGTGGAGGAAGGCATTTGGTAGGGGAGACGGCGAGTCGCCGCCGTGGCCGCCTCCCCATCCGGGACATCATCCGCCACTCAATGCGCCCATGATATGGACTTCCCGGGAGGAATCGACTTCCGCCGCGAGGGAATCCACCTTTTCTCCACCCACGAAGATGTTGATGTGGGGCCGGATTCTGTCCTGCTCGTCGATGATGCGAAACCACAATCCGCGGAACCTGCGCTCGAGATCTCCAACGACGTCGGCCAGATTCGAACCCGCCGAGACCACGTCGGCGGCCCCGGCAGTGTAGTGATGAAAGTGCGACGACAAGTGGACCCGGATCACGACGCCAGCACCTCGACACTGAGGACGCGGGGAAGATGCGATGCCACGCAATGCCAGGATGCGCCCTCGTCGGGACTCGCCCAAATCTCGCCGCTGGTCGTTCCGAAGTACACTCCGGCCGGCTCGTGGCGATCCGCCTTCATCGCATTGCGGAACACCGTCAGATAGGCGTGTTCCGCGGGCAGGCCGCGATCCTGCTCCTGCCATGAAAGCCCGCCGTCGCGCGTGACGAAGAGCGCCGCCTTGCCGCGCGGGCAGGTGCGGGGCCAGACTTCCGTCCCGTCCATGGGAAAGACCCAAACCGTGTCCGCGTCGCGGGGATGCGGCGCGATGGCAAACCCGATGTCGCCAACCTCCCTCGGCATGTTGTCGCCAATGCGCACCCAGCGGCCCTCGGGCCGGTTCATACGGTAAATCCCGCAGTGGTTTTGTTGGTACAAGACATCGGGATTCGCGGGGTGGATGATGGCGCAGTGGGGATCCTGGCCGTATTCGGGTTCCTTCTCGGGAAGGAAGTCCGAGACGCATCCCTTGTTCAGCGGGGCCCACGAGCCGCCGCCGTCCAATGATTCGAAAAACCCGCCCACGGACATGGAGACGTAGAGGTGCCTCGCATCGCGTGGATCGACGATGACCGAATGGGTAAAGGGTCCTCCCGGAGCGGCGCCCCCATACCACTTCTCCATCATCGGGTTGTCATTGAAGCCCGAGACGGGCTCCCAGGTATCTCCGTGATCGGTGGTCTTGAAGAGCCCGATGGGAATGGTGCCGGCATACCACGTTCCCGGCTGGGAGACATGTCCGGGCGTCAGCCAGAACACGTTTTCGACGCTCTTGCCGGAGTCGTCCGGTGCCTTTGGAAACATCGGTGGCCTGGATGCTTCCTTCCACGAGTGCCCCCCATCCTCCGAGCGGAAAACCGTCGGCCCGAGGTGCCCCGTCTTGGCCCCCATCAGTTGGCGATTCGGTTCGCGTGGGTCGTTGATGACATGGTCGATGATGTTGCCCAGCATGACCGGGCCTTCCAGCTTCCAGTTCTTGCGCTGCTGGTCGCCCGTCAGGACAAATGCCCCCTTCTGGGTTCCGACCAGCAGAACCGTTGCGCCGTTCGAATCCGACATTCCCGCCTCCTCTTGGGCCGCAAATTGTCGCTCGAAGACCTCAAAAGCAAGAAGTGCCGAAAGTCCAGCCCGAATTTTTCCCGGTGGGTGGAGCTGGGCGCACCTTGACTTTGTTCCCGTCAGCGCGGGGGGAGGCACTGGACTGCGATCCCGGGCCAACTGCTTCAACTCAAAAACGGATTTTGAAACACAGAGATCTCAGAGAACG
>CAYTRP010000340.1:0-4492 GCA_964440195.1 uncultured Candidatus Sumerlaeota bacterium | reverse complement strand
GCCGCAGCTACGCCGAGGGGATGAAGATCGGGCCAAAGGACGCCTACTTCGCCATTCGGGCAATGATCAAGTACCGGTTCTTTGACCCCAAGTACACGACGCACGACGGTTTCCTGATCCTTCAGGCGGTTCGCAGGGCCCGCAGGTTCAACCGTTGGATGTTCTCCCAAATCGAGAAGTATCTCGGAGACAATGTCCTCGAGGCGGGATGCGGCATCGGAAACCTGACGGAACTCTTGCTTGATCGAAGGAGACTGGTGGCGGTCGATTTCGAGGACTTCTACGTCGACCGGATTTCGCAGGCCTACGGGCATCTGGAAAACCTGGAAGTCGGGCGGGCGGACCTCACCGCAAGGGCGGATATCGACCGCGCCGCCAACGGAAAGCCGTTCGATACCATCATCTGCCTCAATGTCATCGAGCACATCCGCGAGGACGAGACCGTGCTCCGCAACTTCTACAGTTCCTTGGCGCCCGGTGGCCGTGCCATCATCCTGGTCCCGCACGACCCGTCGCTTTACTCGGAAGTCGACAGGACGCTCGGACACTTCAGGCGCTACACGCGCGCGGAACTGGCTTCCAAGATGGAAGCCGCTGGATTCCGCGTCCTCCGGACCTGGGGATTCAACCGCGTTGGCGGGCTGGGCTGGAGGATCTCCGGGAAGGTGCTCCGCAAGAAGACCCTGAGCGCCGGTCAAATGGGGTGGTTCGAGTGGTTGATGCCCGTGATCCGAATGGTCGAGAACATACCTTTTCACTCGCACACCAGCGTCATTTGCGTCGGTGAAAAGCCCGCCAATCCGCAAGGAGCCGGGGAATGAGCGCGCCGGCACGAATCTCGGTCGTCGACTACGGCATGGGCAACCTGCGAAGCGTCGAGAAAGCCTTCGCCGAGGTGGGCTTTCCCGCCGCCGTCACGTCGAGCCCATCGGAAATCGCGAACGCGGACGCCGTCGTCCTGCCCGGCGTCGGGGCATTTGGCGACGCGATGAAGGAACTCAGGACGCGCGGCATCCTCGACGTTGTGCGTCAACGGGCTGCGGAAGCCCGCGACGGCGGTCGGCCCTTTCTCGGCATCTGCCTCGGAATGCAGGTCCTCGTCGAGCGCGGCGAGGAGTCGGGCGGGAGCGAGGGATTTGCCGTCATCGGGGGCACGTGCCCCCGCCTTCGGCGCAAGGAGTTGAAGGTCCCGCACATGGGGTGGAACAACCTGGTCTTCACGCAGCGGCCAAATCCGTTGTTCGAGGGCCTGGGCGCGTCCCCCTACGTCTACTTCGTCCACAGTTATGCCGTTGTCCCTTCCTCGCCGGAGGTCGTTGCGGCCGTCTCCGATTATGGCGGCGAAGTCGTCGCATCCTTAAGGGCGGGAAATCTTTTTGCCACGCAGTTTCACCCGGAGAAGAGCCAGGATGCCGGCCTCCGGATGCTGGGGAACTTCGGCGGGCTCCTCAAGGCATAAGCATTCACGGCACGGGGACATCCACGCTGTAGGGCACGCGCTCGTCGGTCTCCCGCACGGCGGGATTCACCGGTTCAAGCTCGCCGGGCCGCTCCTCCGGCGGAGCCAGATGTTTCCTGCCCCCACAGGAGGACAGGGTCGGGACGAGGAAGATCGACAGGGCCGCAAACAGGGCGATTCGAACGGACTTTTTCATGGTCTGCGCACCTCCACGGTAAAGCTCTGCGGGTTGTTGGAATGCGAAATGGACTCGTAAGTCTGCGACTGTTGGGGGGCGAAGAAGAGGTACTGCCACTCGGTCTCGTCGCCGGTGGAGAGATTGAGGTCATCCTTGAAGACGGTGCGCGCCAGAACGTCGAGGTCCTTGCGCGTGGAGTTCCGCAGGGCCACGCGCACGCGCAGCCGGCCGTCGGGTAGCCGCTGAACGTCGGCAATGTCGCCCGCGACCCGGTTGCGAAGATCCCGATCCAGAATGTTCACCGGCTGTCCGGCGGCTTCAATGGCCCGGCGGTCGGTCCTCGCCAGATTGGGCGCGCTGGAACGTTTGCTGCAGCCAGCCAGCGACGTGGAAATCGCTCCCGCGACGGCCAGGGCGGCAAGGGTACGGGTCCAACGGATAGCCTTGCTGCGTATTGATATCGTGGTCAACATGGCAAACCTCCGGGTAAAGTTCTCAATTCAGGGTAAGTTGCGGGGATTCGGAATTCAAAGCCTCCTGGCCGGGCGGTGCGAGCAGGGTTGGGGCGGGTGGAGGGAAGGCCAGCACAACCACCAGTCCCCTGCCCGGTTCAGGGAGATAGACATTGGTCAGGGCTGTTTCGTTCGCGAATTTCACCTCGATCGCAGCGGCGCCGGACGGATTTCTGATCGGCAGAAATCCCAGCGCGTCCGGCAAAGTCCTCCATGCGCGCGTGTCGGCCTGGGGTTGCGCCAGTGCGGAGAGCCCCGAGACCGCGGCTCCGGCGGCCAACACACCCGCCCCAACCCAAGCCTGGCCGCTATCGCTGTCGTCAAGTCCGTCGATCAGGATGACGCTTCCCGCCAGGATGCCGATGCCACCCACCGTTCCGCTCGCGCTCTTGAAGAACGCTTGCCTGCCCAGTATCGCATCCAGCTCCCGGCCGCCGCGCGTCATCGCCTGGTAAGTCACCGAGTCGGTGATCTGCGGGCCGCCGAGCACGGTGCCGTTGACGGCGATCAGCACCTCGTCGCGCCGTCCGCCGCCCGGCGCATAGGTCAGCAACTCCCCATGGTTGCTGGCGGCGATCTTCCGGGGCCCCTTCCCGTGCTGCGTGAGGACCAGCAGGTTCGTTGCCTCGGCAAAGGGCAGCAACTCCTCCAAAAGGGGATAATTCGTGGCGTTCCCCCCCGAAGAGAATGCCCTCGTGGCCGGGTAACCGCCGCGGAACTCCCGATAGGATTCCCCGGCGAGCTTGAAGGCGTCCCCAGCCTGGCTGATCCGGTTGAGTTGAATGTCGCACACCCCGATCAGGTAGTCGAACAGCGTCCAATCCCCCCGGTATTGGGAATCCTCCGCGAAGGCATCCATGATGATCGCGCTGCGAAAGCAGGCACGCGCGTTGTCCCACTCCTTGTCCTGCATGTAGAGGACGCCGCGATAGAAGAAGGTCATCGACCTCTCGTGGGGATCGCCCTTGAAGATCTTCGAGTTCTCCGCGTAAAAAAGCGACCGTGCGCGTCGGGCCCTCGGATCGTCCCCGTAGATGACCTCGAGCTGGATGATCGCCTCGTCGAGTGCCTGCCGCGCGATCGCGTGATCGCCGTTTCTCATGGCGGAGACCGCCAGTTCATTCAGGTTCAACACCCAGTTGCGCTGCCCTTCGCGCTGCAGCTTGTTGACGAGGCGCGCATAGCGCGGCGAGTGCGGCCCGGCCGAAAAGGATGGGGGCAAACCCGGGCGTGAAGTGGCGCATCCCATCAACCCCACGGCGAGCAACAAGGGCAGGCACCGGCGGCGCATCGTCCAGGAGACGCTCAAGGGTTTCATCCGTTGGGCATGAATGGTCAAAGGTCACCGGTACAGGACGTCGTCGCGACCTTCCCGCTTCACATCGAACAAGTCCTGCCAAAGCACGATGCCGGTCTCGGTGTCGACGAGGCTGAAGCTATAGACCGCATACTCCGACATCCCCTCCCGGCTGGCGCCGGACAGTCCCTCGACGTAGCCCTTCAGGAAGAAGTCCGCGCCGGCGGTGGCCACCGTTCTGCGGTTCGGGTCATAGTCGAATTCGCCCGCCCGCTTTCCCTCGCGCTCGCGCAGCGTGTCCTCATAGATGCCGCGATCCACAAAGCGCATCTTGCCCTTCGAGTCCCGGTTGAGCTGCGCCTGAAGCCGCGTCGTGAAGACCCCGGGATTGAAGGGAAACCGCGTGTTGTTCTCCATGGGAAGCATCACGATGGTGGGCGGGATGGCCGCCTCGCTGATTGCCGGATCGGCCGACAGGGACCGCATCATCAACTCCGACACCCGAAGCACATCCTGGCTCTCGGGGCCCAGCGAGCGAACCTGGCCCGCTTGGCCGGGATCCACGTCCCGCGTGTTGAACGCCTTCTTCTTGCACCCACCCAGCACCATCACCCCGCAAAGCAGGGTCATCGTCAGGAAGAGTGCGCTGATGCGACTGCCGTTCATGGTTGGTAACCTCTTCGTGGTCTGGCCGCCTTGGTCAATCCCGCGCTGTGAACAGTGCCTAACGATCAGCCCCCTTGTCCGGCAATTGCAAAACCCCGCCGGACACTCCTGCCTAGCTGACAACTTCTCGAGGAGTAATGTTCCCGGTCAGTCGAACACGCCGAACCGGATCATGCGCGGGGCGGTGAAACGCTCCGACCACCAGATGTTCCCGTCGCTAATGGTCCCATTTGTTGGGTCATAGACTTCGTGGAACGTCACGTAGTTCGTGCCCGTGGCCAGGTTCGGGCCCAACGACATCATCGCCCATCCCCCGAAAGCGTGGGCAAACCACTGCGGATAGAGGGGAACGTATCCGACATTGTGGGTGTTTGTCAGGG
>CAYTRP010000339.1:3947-4492 GCA_964440195.1 uncultured Candidatus Sumerlaeota bacterium | reverse complement strand
CGTGGACTCTCCCGTGATCTCCGGCGGGCGCCCCGGCCCCCACAAGATCCAGGGGATCGGTGCGGGCTTCATCCCCAAGAATCTGAACACCACCATCGTGGACGAAGTCTTGCAGGTGAGCAACGACGAGGCGTTTTCGATGGCGCGCCGTTTGGCCAAGGAAGAAGGCATTCCGGCCGGCATTTCGACGGGGGCAAACGTGACGGCCGCGCTGCGCGTGGCCGCCCGCCCGGAGAACAAGGGAAAGCTGATCGTCACCATCGGCTGCAGTGCGACGGAGCGCTACCTGTCGACGGCCCTCACGGAAGACGCACGCAAGGCGGAAGAAGCCCTCGGCCCCGCGTAAATCAAACGAAGTCAGTTGTAAAGGTTGAAGAGCCCGGCCAGCGATGGCCGGGCTTCTTCTTTGAGAAACGGTGCGGCTGTCCCGTACCGATTCGAATTGACTGGGCACGCAAAACCAGACATAATCATCCTACTTATTGTTAAGTAAGTGGATATTGTCCGAGGTGATCGAATGAAGAGGGCTGAGAAGATCTTTCGCG
>CAYTRP010000339.1:0-3937 GCA_964440195.1 uncultured Candidatus Sumerlaeota bacterium | reverse complement strand
CACGCGCCGGTACAGGTTCACCGCAGGCACGTCGTACTTCACGAGGAGGTCGAGCACGGTCGAGTTCGCGAAGCCGGTGGGGTCCTCCGAATGAGTGAGGCGGTCAGCCGGGGCATCTCAAGATATGCCCTCTACTCGATGAAGGAACGGGACGTGATCGAGCAGGTAAGCCGCGGAGTCTATCGACTCGCCGATCTTCCGCCCATGACAAATCCCGACCTTGCGACTGCATGCCTTCGGATCCCGGGAGGCGTCATCTGCCTGATTTCGGCGCTCTCCTTCCATGGGATTACAACCCAGATCCCTCGTGGGGTTTCCATGGCCATTCGCATGAACGAATCGGTACCGAGGATCGACTACCCACCTGTGAGAGTCCACAAGTTCTCCGAGTCGGCCCATGCCGCAGGAATTGAAAAACATCGGGTCGATGGGGTCGCGATCAAGGTCTACAGTCCGGAGAAGACACTCGCCGACTGCTTCAAGTTCCGGAACAAGATCGGGATGGATGTGGTGCTCGAGGCGCTGAAGCTCTACCGCGCGCGCAAGAAATTCAACGCCGCAGCCCTCGTCAAGTATGGCAGGATTTGCCGCGTGGAAAAGGTGATGCGACCGTACCTGGAGGCGGTGATGTGACGCCGGTGAAGAACATCTCCGCTTCTGTCCGGCAGCGTTTGCTGAATCGTGCTCGCGCGGAGAAGCGCCCCTTCAGCGAGCTCCTGCAGTACTACGCCATGGAGCGGCTCCTGTATCGCCTCTCTATATCCCGGCACGCCGACAGATTTATTCTCAAGGGTGCGCTCATGCTGCGGGCATGGTGCCTTTCGGATTCTCGCCCCACGATGGACATCGATCTGCTTGGACGCACCAACAGCGCCGAGGCCAATATTGTCGAGCAAGTCCGTGACATCCTTGCCATGAAGGATGTGAGCGATGGGCTGGTCTTTTACGCCGACTCGATCAAGTCGGAGCGCATCGATGAAGATGCGGATTATAACGGACTCAGGATTCTGTTCACCGGCGAACTCGACCGGGCGCGCATTCACATGCAGATCGATATCGGATTCGGCGACACGGTCTATCCTCGTCCGGAAGTCCGCGAACTGCCGACCATTCTCGATCATGCGGTACCGCGTCTCCTTTGCTACAGCCGGGAGAGCATGATTGCCGAGAAGTTCGAGGCCATGGTCAAGCTCGGGATGCTCAACAGCCGAATGAAGGACTTCCACGACATCTGGCTGCTTTCGCGGCAGTTCAATTTCGACGGTGAACGTTTGACTGAAGCGATCCGGCAAACATTCGGGCGACGTGGGGCCGTCGTCCCCACGGATGTGGAGGCATTCTCACCGGAGTTCATTGTGAACAAGCAAACACAGTGGCCGGCCTTTCGCCGCCGGCTGAGTAGCTCCACGATTCCCGATTCCTTCGAGGAGGTTGCATCCGCTGTGGGGAGATTCCTCGCCCCCATTTCAAAGGCGCTTTCTCGGAATGAGGTGCAATCAGGCAGTTGGATTGCTTCCGGTCCATGGCAATGAATCGCGAGGAGATGGTCGCGAATTGCGGCCACCGCACCATCCTGTCGTTCCCGTTATCCCGTCAAACTTTCCTCGATCACTTCTACTTCCCAGCGGTCACCGCCGCCACGACCGCCTCGGCGGCTTCCTCCACTTCCTCGTCGCGCATGTAGGCGAACAGGGGGGGGTTGATGATGCCGCGCGCGACGTGATCGGCCTTTTCGCCGCCGAACTTCCCGGCGATCCAGCCGTTGGCGCCACTTTGCAGAGACATCGCGCCGGGATACACCGTGCCAAAGCCGATACCCTTTTCCTTCAACGCCGCGGCGACGGCGGGGCGTGCGCCGGGGTCGTGGAGGGTGACGGCCAGGTAACCATTCTCCAAATAACCCTCCGGCGGGCCGACGGTGCGGATGCCCGCCTCGGAGAAGCGCTCGCGGTAGCGCGCGGCTGCCTTGCGCCGTGATTCAAGGCGTGCGTCGATGTAGTCCATGCAAAGAAGCAGAAAGGATGACTCGAAAACACCCACACGGCTGTTCCAGCCGACAAGGCCGTGTTCGTAGTGCGTCGTGCGGCCGTGGTTGCCGAGTTGGCGCACCACTTCGGCGAGTTCGGGCGTGGAACAGTAAACCGCGCCCGCGTCGCCCGACGCGCCCAGCACCTTGGCCGGATAGAAGGACACCGTGCCGAGGGTCGCATCCTTCATCAATGACTCGCCCCGGAACTTCGTCCCGAAGCACTGGGCACCGTCCTCGATGAGGATGATTTTCTTCTCCGCGCAGTATTGGCGGAAGTCATGCAGTCGTGCCGTGCCCCACCCGTACAGGTGCACGAGGATGGCGGCCTTGGGGCGCACCTCCTCGGCCGCCCGGCGGAACAGGTCGAAATCCATCTGGAGGTCGGCCATGTCGAGGTCCACGGTGACGGGCTTGGCGCCGACGTTGCAGACGGCTTCGAACGTGGCCCAGAA
This sequence comes from uncultured Candidatus Sumerlaeota bacterium, assembly GCA_964440195.1. GTDB lineage: Bacteria > Sumerlaeota > Sumerlaeia > SLMS01 > JAHLLQ01 > CAYTRP01. Next base: position 1,456 of record CAYTRP010000339.1, on the reverse strand, counting down.
CGTCATGTCCGGGATGATGACCTTGTCGCCGATGCCGACACCCGCCGCGCGCAGGGCGAGCTGGATGGCATCGGTGCCATTGGCGCAGGCCACGACGGCCTTGGCGCCGCTCTCGGCTTTCAGTCGCGCCTCGAGTTCGGTGACTTCCGGTCCGAGAACGAAACGGGTGTTCACCGTCAGCTCGCGGCACTTGGCCATCCAACGGTCCATGAAGTCGGGTTCGATGCGCTTGAGGTCGATGAAGGGAACGGGCATGGGAAGGAAGGGTGATGAGTGAAGAGTGAAGTGTGAAACAAGCGAGGGAGCTTTCATGTTTCGCCCGACGGGCGTCAAGGGGTGGCGTTGAGACCCGGCAGGACGAAGGCGGTCCAGAACGGCATGGCGATCATGGCGAGAAGGTAGCAGATGAGCAGCGACGAGGAGACGAGCTGCCAGTCGCCACCGAATCGGCGGGCGACAACGCTGAGGTTGGTGGCCGGAGGGGCGGATGCCTCGATCATGAAGATGAGGATCAGCAGCGGCGGCACCCAGCCAAGGATGGGGCTCCAGACGAGCGCGAGCATGATGGCGGGGAGGATGAGCAGTTGGATGACGGCGGGGATGGCGGCGATGCGCCAGGTGAGATTGCCGCGCAGGTGGCAACTGCCGACCATCATCCCGAGAACGAGCATGGCCACGGGTTCCAGCGCGGAGCCGAGCAGGTTGATGCCTTCGAACACGTGGACGAGGGGTCGCCACGCGTCCTCGCCGCCGCGCGCCGCGACCGGAAACCCGGGCAGGAAGGCGAGGAGGCATCCCACGGCGATTGCCACCAGCGGCGGATTGAGGACGCCGCGCAGGAATTGGTTCGGCGAACCGTGGTTCCTGCGCCGATGCTCATCGCCCGCCAGCAGGTACACGCCGACGGTCCATTGCAGGACCAGCATGGCGACGAAGGCGCCGGCGACATAGAGGGTGGCGAGCCCCTGGGTTTCGGGGTCCTTGGGCGCCAGCGCCAATGCCATCGGCAGCGGCAGATACACGCCGTTCTGCAAGCCAGACAGCGCCCACACCGCGCGCTTGGATTGTGGCGGCCCGCCGCCAAACAGCGTCGTGGCGACCCAGGCGAGGCCAATTCCGGTGAGGTTCATGACGACCATGACAAAGATGATGAGCGCGCATTGCTCGAGCAATTCGATGGTCAAGCGCGCGGTCAATGCGCCGACGATCTTCGCGGGCAGGACACAAGACACCAGGATCACGGTCAATGCGGTGATCATGTCGTCGTGAAACCATCCGCGCCGGATACCCGTGAATCCCACCGCCGCAATCAGGAACAACGACACCATGATGCCGAAGACCGAGGCGAGGGAGGCGAGGAAGGAGGAGAGGTCGAGCAAGGGAAGGGTGAATAGTCAGGAGTGAAGGGCCATGTGACAGTCAAAAGAGGTCACCCAAAGTGCCTAACCATGACAAG
>CAYTRP010000338.1:0-4541 GCA_964440195.1 uncultured Candidatus Sumerlaeota bacterium | reverse complement strand
TTGTTTTTCCGTGGGTTTGGGGGTCCGCCTGATCCGGCCGGGAACAACTCCAAGATGCGCCCGCCTCATCCACGGTTGTTCGTCCGCCCGCGGCCAAAAAAAGAGGGCGACTCCGAAGAGCCGCCCGTCCCTTATGGGTTGTTCAAGCGACACTCGGCCTTATTGCGGGCCGATGGGGCCTTCCTGGCGGAACTCGGCAGGCAGGTCGTACGTCGTGATCACCACGGCGTCGATCTGCATGCGGCCACCGCTGGCCTTGGCTCCCGTCGTGGGGGCGTTGCCCTCCTCGAAGTGACGTGCATCGACCGGATCGACCGAGAGGTCGTCCGCCATCGATCCGCCCGCCGTGCTGGCAAGCAACTCGATCATCGGAAGCACTTCCACCGCGTCGGCACCCACCGTCTGCGGATCCAGGATCACGGTGTAGCGGCGCGACTGCGAACCCACCGGGATCGCCGACGTCGACGCTTCATCACCGATGACCGGACTGCCCGCGCGCGGATCGAACGCGAAGGACTCGACGCGCCCGCTGCCCGTGTTGGTCAGCGACAGTCGCGTCTGCAACTCGCCTTCCTCCAACGCGCCCTCGGGCGAACTCAGCCACACGTCCATCACCACCAGCTTGTCGCTGGGCACCGTGATCATCTCCGGGCCCGTCCATGTCAGCAGCGAAGTTCCCTCCGTCACCAACACTTCCGTGGTCAGGGCCCCGGGGGTGACGCTCGCCACCGGCGCATCGATGCCGTCGGCGTGCAACGTCCAGTCCTGCGAGAACTCGCGACGACCATGGGCAGGCGGGACATCATTGGCCGAGAGCACCGTGAAGTCCTCGCCCGCGCGGCCACCCTCGTAGAATCGCACCATCTCGCCCGTCAGGCTGTCGCGCTTGAAGGAAGCCACCTCGATGCGGCTCAACGTCGCATCCAGCACGCTTCCGGGCTCCGACGAATGCTCCACGTCGAATCCGAACGCCATCAGGCCCTTGTTATGCGCGTAGAAGTACGTGCGGTGGATGTTCCCAAGACCCGAGGGCACACCGCTGGCGGCCAACAGTTCGCTGGTCGCCTCCCCGATGGTTCCCGCATCCGGATAACCCGTCCGCAAGCGCATCGCCGGCTGGTCGCCAAGCGAGTCGCCCGACACGAACCAGCGCGTCAGGTAGATCAAGCCCGCTTCCACGGGCACAAAGGTGTTGGCATACTGCGGAGCCAATTCGCGGCTCAGCGATTCCCACACCGTGAAGGCACTCTCTTCGGGCGAATAGCCCGACGTTGTGTTCAACTCCGTCGAATCCGGCGCCGACACCTTCAGGCCATCGAAATCGCGGGCGCCAAGGCCGCGGTCGCGGCCGTTCACGACAACCAGCGGCGTGCGCGTTTGTCCATCGATCATGCCGGGGTGCTTCTTGTTCAGGACCGCCGTCATCGGCATGTCGGACGTTCCATCCACCGTGCCGCGCGTGTTGAACAACCAATGGTCGAAACCATCGATCACCGCCACCGACTCGAAGATGCCCGCCACCGTCACGTCCGGCAGCACGCTGCTCACATCCGAGGTCGAGGAGGCATTGCTGACCACGGAAACCGCGCTCGCGCCCGAGGTTCCACTCACACCCGAGACACCGGAAACGCCCGAGACGCCACTGACGCCCGAGACGCCACTCACTCCCGACACGCCGCTGACTCCAGACACTCCCGAGACGCCACTGACGCCGGAAACACCGCTCACTCCGGAAGCGCCCGAAACGCCGGACACACCAGAGACACCGGACACACCCGAGACGCCAGAAATTCCGCTCACTCCGGAAACGCCCGAGACCGGGGTGACAAAGGACAAACGGGAAAAGCCATTCTCGCGACGGCCATCCCCTTCCAGCGGGGCGGTGGCATTCGGAGTGGGCAGATTCGTCGTGACGACTCTCTCCACTTTGCGCCCGCGATCATCGCCCTGCTCAAAGAGAAAGAAGTCGGAAGGATCAGCAAATTCAGTGGGGGACTTGGCAACGGCGGTGCTGGTCACCAGTGCCGACGCGACCAGGCCGAAAGTAACAAACCGAAACCCGCGTTGCATGCGGTTGGTTCTCCTTTCACGAAGTTCACTCGCGGGCTTGCGTGCCGCCAAAGCCGGAGTGCTGACCACTGCTGCAAGAGATCGTGGATTCAACGTGGAACCCGCTCCCGAATCCTGGCCGACCTGCCCGTTGCGCGTCTGAAGACTCTCGCCCACGCTTGATGGCCCCGATTCGGTGAAGTGGAGGACCGGCTAGCCGCATCAGTGACGGGTTGCATGACCCCGTGGGCGGTGCCGAACCATTTTTTACCTCAATACATGGGCGGTTCTCCTCCCCGATGCTCCGGTTGTCAACACGGAAGTCGCCCGCGCGACCGTGAAATTCCCGTGAAGCCATCCGCCCCCCAGACCACCTCAAATCCAATCGCCTCAATCCCCGCCAAGATTCGCTTTACTTTCTTTTTTATCTGCCCGACGCTCGCAATTCCAGGATCCACCGCTCCGCCTCCGCATCGCGCGAGCCGTCCAGCTTCAAGTACGTCTCCAGCGCCGAAATCTGGCTCGCCGTGTCCCCGCCCGTGCCCTGCAATGCGATGGCCAGATTCAGCCACCCCGGCGCAAAGTCCGGCTGCTCCTCCAACAAATTGCGCAAGTCGGCCAGCGCACGGGCCCCTTGGCCGCGCTGGATGTCAATGGCAGCCAGGTTGTTGCGAACCTCCGCAACCTCCGGCGCCAGTTTCGCCGCCACGGCGTACTGCTCCGCCGCCCGGTCGAGTTCCTTGGCCCTGACCAGGGAGTTTCCCCACGCCCGAAACACCGAGGGATCCCCGGGTGCCAAAGCCCCTGCCCGCCGGTAGACTTCCCATGCCCGCGCCTGGCGACCCGACCGCTGTAGCGCATCCCCCAAGCGCACCAGGGCCTCCACATCCTCGGGCTGCTCGCCCAGCACCCGTTCCCAGCGCCGGGTCGCCTCGTCCCAGCGCTGCGCATCCGTGGCGGCCTGCGCTGCCCAACGCTCCACTTCCAACTCCCGCGCATCCAGCTCGAGGGCATGGGCGAACAGCGCCTCGCGGATCGCTTCGCGGTCGAGCCCCTCGCCCGCCGCCCGAATGCGCCTTGGCGGCAAATCCCCGGGGTTAACCACCAGCGCATCCATCGACAGATCAACCGCCAGCGGCGCTGCATCCAGCACCGGCACCGGCACCGGCACGGGCGCCACGGGGGGCGCTGGAATCGTGGCCGATGGCTCGATCACCACAACAACATCGTGCGCAACGGGCACGTCGGCAACGGGGGGAGCCGGGGGCGCTTCCGGGGGCGGCGCCGTCACCGGCTCGAACACTGCCGCCGACTCGGGAACAGCAGGTGCCGGGGAAACGGCAGGTGCCGGGGAAACGGCGGGCGGCGGGGGAACGGCAGGCTTCCCTGCCTCGGCCGGCACTTGGAGCACATTGGCCAATTCCAGTGGCGCGCTCCCCTCCGCCTCCTGCCGCTTGAGCGCCAGCACCGACAATTCCCGCTGGGCCGAGGCCACCTCGTACCGCGGGTTCAAGCCCAGCGCCAAGTCGAAGTAATGAATCGCCTGCGCGTGCTGGCCCAACGTCGCGTGCGCCCGCCCTGCCCGGGCAAAGAACGCCGGACGCGGCGACATCTCCGCCGCGCGCGCGTAGTAATCAATGGCCCGGCCGACATCGCCCCTGCGCTCCAGCTCCTCGCCTTGGGAAAACAGGTCGAAGGCCTCCGTGCGCCGCGTCTCGATCACGCGCCGTTCATCCGAGAAACAACCGGTCGTCGACACCACGCCCGGGACCATCCCGGCAAAGGTCAGCGCCAGCAATGTCGCGCGTGCCGCACGGCTTATGCGATGATTGGTCATGGGTCAGAAATTCGCCTGGAATACGAGCTTGCCATCGGTAAACGAATACTCGCGCGTCCTGATGTCGTACAACCCGGTGTAGATCCAGATCTCGCGCCTCGGCCCGGTCTCGTACTGCTGGATGTAGGCGCGCGTCGGAAACCCCGATTCCACCAACCGCCGGTCGCTGTCCAGCAGCGGGCCCTCGAACACCAACTCGTCCTGCACGAACTGGACGATGGTGTTCCGGTCCCAGTACACCCACTCGTCGAATAGCTCGTTCCGCTCACCCCTCACATCCTCGCGGACGTACTCCGGGCGGCCATGGCGCTGCAGCACGTCCACCCGGTCACCCGTCATCAGGATGTCCTGGTTCGAACGCACCTTCGTGAACGCCTGCTTGTCCCAGCGGAAGATGTAATCGGTCTGCGGCCTGCCCGTGTACCGGCGAATCTGCTCCGGTTCCCCCGAATCCATCGCGAAACGCGGGATGCGATTCGTGAAGCAACCGGTCAACAGCGCCGCGCCCATCGCGAGCACGCACCCCATGATCGCCCATCGGCCAGCGAACGAAAAAACACGCGAAGTCATATTCGGCACCTTTGGCAGCCGGATCGCCGGGGTCAACCGGCTCCGACCCGGAATGGTTCGGCGGCAAGGGGGGCGACGTCAAGCA
>CAYTRP010000337.1:0-4564 GCA_964440195.1 uncultured Candidatus Sumerlaeota bacterium | reverse complement strand
GATGGAATAGCGCATCGTGGAGAGGCCACCGGCGTAGATCAGGTCCGTGATGAGCTTGGTCTCGTGCAGGCATTCGAAGTAGGCCATCTCCGGGGCGTAGCCCGCCTCGATGAGCGTGTCGAAGGCGGCCTTGATCATCTCCGCCGTGGCGCCGCAGAGGATGGTCTGCTCGCCGAAGAGGTCGGTCTCGGTCTCCGCGCGGAAAGTGGTCTCGATGATCCCCGCGCGGCCGCCACCAACACCACAGGCGTGGGCCATGGCGAGGTCGCGCGCCTTGCCGCTCGCGTCCTGGTGAATGGCAATGAGGCAGGGGACGCCTCCGCCTTCGACGAAGACGGAGCGCACGAGGTGCCCGGGGCCCTTGGGGGCGACCATATAGACATCGATGTCCTTCGGCGGGCCGATGAGGCCGAAATGGATATTGAAGCCATGGCTGAAGACGAGCGCCTTGCCGGCCTTGAGGTGCGGGAGCAATTCCTTGCTGTAGAGCGCACCCATCTTGTCGTCAGGGACGAGGACCTGAATGATGTCTGCCTTGGCGGCGGCTTCGGACGCGGAGAGGACCTCGAAGCCATGCTCCTTGGCGAGGTCATAGTTGGGGCCGCCGGGGCGCTGGCCGATGATGACCTTCAACCCCTGGTCGCGCATGTTCTGCGCCTGGGAGTGGCCCTGGCTGCCATAGCCGATGACGGCGATGGTTTTGCCCTTCAGGACTTCGGGCTTGGCGTCCTTGTCGTAGTACAGGGTGAGATTGCTCATGATCGACTTTGCATGCCTCCGGGGGTTTGGGTGCTTCGGGGTGGTTTCCGTCACGGGTGGCGTTGGGCGCTGCCCCGGGGTGGCCCCCCGGCGCCTCGCCGCCATGTGTCCGCTTCCTTCTCAGGCTCCGATCTTCACGGTCTTGGTACGGGCGTGCACCTTCTCGATGCCTTCCTTCTTCTCGCGGCGGCCGAAGTAGAGGTTCACCAGCCCCGAAGACACGAAGATCGACGAGTAGGTCCCCACCACGACGCCGAACAGGAGGACCAGCGCGAAATCGCCGAGCCCCACGCCGCCAAGGAACAGCATGCAAACCACCGCCACCAATGTCGAGGCCGACGTGAAGAGGGTTCGCGTCAACGTCTGGTTCACCGAGGCGTTGATGATCTCGGAGATTCCCTTCCCGTACATGTCCCCCTGATTCTCGCGGATACGATCGAAGATCACGATGGTATTGGTCACCGAATAACCCAGGACGATCAGCAACGCCGAGACAATATCGAGCGTCAGGCTGCGCCCCAGCAGCAGGAACAGTCCCAACGCCACCACGATGTCGTGAACCTGGGCCAACACGGCCGCGACACCATAGGCCCACTGGAACCGCATGGCCACATAGGCCAAAATGACGAGCGAGGCCACCAGCAGCGTCATGAACGCCGTCATCCGAAACTCGCGCCCCACCGCCGGGTCGATGCCCTGGCTCGACTCCACCACGACGCGCCCTCCAAACGAATCCGCCAGCAATTCCTCCACGCGGTCCTGCGTTTCCCCCAGCGACTTGCCCGTCCCGTGGCTCGCCGCGATGATCTGGTAAAGGGACGTGTCGCTCATGACCTGCACCACGCGCACGTCGCTGACATCCTCGTCCGCGGCCAGGGCGTTCGCCAAGTCCACCCGCGTGATCGCGCTGTCCGACACGCGCACCGTCTTCAGGATACCCCCGGTGAAGTCGATCCCCGGGTTGAAGCCGTTTATGCTCATGAACACGAGCGAGGCCAGGACCAGGGCCACCGCCCCCCCCACCGACACGCGCGTCAGCTTCATGAAATCGAAGGACGATTTGTGGAACGGGCGGAACGTGCCGACATCGATCTTCTTGAACTTGATGACCCATGCCTCGATCAACGCCCGCGTCACGGTCACGCCCGTGTAGATGTTCGCCGTCAGGCCGATCGAAAGCGCCACCCAGAAGCCGCGCACCGACCCATCCACCACCTCGAACAACACCAGCACCAACGCCGGAAGCAGCGACGTGATGTTCGAGTCCAGGATGACCGAAAACACCTTGTCGAACGACGTTGAAATCGCCGCCTTGATCGGTTTCCCGCTGGCCAATTCCTCCCGCAATCGTTCATAGATCAGGACGTTGGCGTCCACCGCCATGCCCATGGTGAGGAGGATACCGCCGATCCCCGAAAGGGTCAGAGTGGCGTCCATCATGGAGAGGACGGCGAGGATGAGAAGAACGTTGAGCAACATGGCAAGGATGGCGATCGCGCCCGCCGTCCGGTAGACGTACACCATGAAAATGGTGAGGAGGACGCCCGCCAACAACAATGCATAGCCCGATGCCTTGACCGAGTCCTCGCCAAGGCTCGCGCCGATCGTGTTCTGCTCGATGATTTCCAAAGGCGCCGGAAGGGCACCGGCCTTGAGCACGAGCGAGAGATCGCGCGCCTCATCCTGCGTGAAGCTGCCCGAGATTTGCGCGCGGCCATACAGAATGGGTTCGCGAATCGACGGTGCACTGAAGACGATTCCATCGAGCATGATGGCGAATCGGCCACCGACGTTGTCCGTCGTGATCTCGGCGAAGCGTTCCGTCCCGGTCATGTCGAACTCAAGGCTCACCATGTGCGGGCTTTCGGCCTCGAAGTTCCCCGGATCGACGACCTGCGTCGCGCGGCGCAGGTTGTCACCGGTCACATCGGGAATGTCCCTCAGGATGTAAACCAGGTCGCGCGTCTCCTGCACCTGCGCTCCCTGCGTCCGCTTCTCCACCCCCAGGAACAGCGCATAGCCCGGCGGCACGCCCGGCACGTTCGTCACAATGTGGCTGCGTTCCTCTCCCGTGACCGGGTCCACTGTCTTCTCGACATACTCTTCCCGAATAACGCCCGTCCCATAGACTTCGGTGCCCGGTTGGATGAACTGGCGAACGAGGGTGTCGTGGTCGGGATGAAGGAGACGGAACTCGAGGTTTGCCGCGCGGCGCAGGTTGTCCGCGATGCGGCCCGTGTCGGTTTCACCGGGAATCTGGACGCGGATGCGGTTTGGGGGCTGGAGAGCCACGTTGGGCTGCGTCAGGCCGAACTCGTCCACGCGACGGCGCACGGTGCGAAGGGCCGCCTCGACGGCGGCTTGGCGGTCCTCGGCAGCGCTGGTTTCGGCGGCGCTGAGCGTGACCACGCCGGTCGAAAGGTTGTTGAGGTCGTCGGCCTTCAGGGTCTCGCGGAACTCGCGATCCAGGAGGAGGTCGGCCGCGATGCGCGAGTCCTCGGTCGGGTTCTCGAGTGTCACCCGAAGGGTGTTGGTCGCCTCGTCGAGCACGATGTTGGCGGCGATGTCCTCGCGCGAGAACTCGCGGCGAAGGCTTTCCTGGGCCCGCTGCATCGCGCGGCGCGAAAGGGCGGCGGTGTTGACTTCGAGCAGCATGTCGGCGCCGCCCTGCAGATCAAGGCCGAGCTTGATCATGCTTCCGCCCTTGAGCAGCTCCTGCTTGCGTGCAATCTCCGCTTCCGTTGGAGGGACGGACATCGTTGACAGAAAGGAGAAGTAATGGGCCGTGGGCCAAACGAGAAACAGGGAGAGCGCCGTGACACAAAGGACGAAGATGAGCCGCCCGCTAAAGATGTTGTTCATGGATGGTCCGAAACCTTTGGGATCGCGCGGGATCGAAAACAATCACGGGGGCCCGCGCCGCCCCGGTGGAATGCCGACGTGTTGCAACTACTTGGCGGTGGCCTTTTCCTTCTTCGCGGCGCCGTTGGCCTCGGTCTCCGCCTTGGCGGCGGCCTTTTCGGCGGCGCGCGCCGCGCTGTCCAGAACGGAGATGGAGGAACGGTTGATGGTGAGGCGGACATTCTTGGCCACCTCGACCTCGACCGTTTCCTTGGAGGATGTGTTCGTGAGCACGCCATGAATCCCCCCGGCGGTCACCACCTTGTCCCCGCGACTCAATTGATTGAGCGCGTCCTCGCGCTTGCGCTGCTCGGCACGCTGGGGGCGAAGGATCAGGAAATAGAAGGCAAAGAACACGAGACCGATGAAGATCATGGTCTGTGGGCCAAACAGACCGCCGCCACTCGGGGCAGCCATGGCGGCAAGCAGAGACGCGGATTCTGGGTGCACTGGGAAATCCTGGTGTTGACTGGCGGGAGACACAAATTCCCGGAATGGACGGTCATTGCCGCCCCGTCTCTCGCGGGGCACGGATCGTCAAAACCAAGAGCAGCGAGTGTCAACGGAAAGCGCTGGATCCCGTTCGCGGGGCGGGTCGGAGGATTCCTTGATTTGGCGAACGCAGAGGTGCCGTTTTCCCTTGATCTGCCAGGGGTGCCTCCATATCAATGCGGCCCCTTTGCAGCCCGGGACTCCGGGCGGCCCATCACCAATCGCGCCCCGGCGCCCCGTATCAGGAGCCTCCTCCCATGCACCCCCTCGTTCGCGAAGTCCAAAAGGAGCAACTCCGCGCCAATCGCCCGGATTTTCGCCCCGGCGACACCGTTCGCGTCGCCGTCCGCATCATTGAAGGCAACAAGGAGCGCGTCCAGAACTTCGAGGGCGTTGTGATTGGGCGCAAGGG
>CAYTRP010000336.1:0-4571 GCA_964440195.1 uncultured Candidatus Sumerlaeota bacterium | reverse complement strand
CGTCGCGTCACTCTTGCTCAGAAGGGCCAGCGGCAGGTTTCCCGACAACTGCACCGTCCCGCTGTCCAGCGTGATCGACGAGAACGTGAACACCGCAATGGATGCTCCCGTCGCTGTTTGCGTTGTGGTTCCATTGGCAATGAAGTTCTCCGAGGGTACGGGAGAATCCGCGAGGGTGATCGTCGGTCCGCCGCTGCTCGTGTCGATGGTCAGAGTTCCGCCTGACATGGTCAGGGCGCCGAGGGATGAAAAATCGTCGGGGTCAAGCCGGGAACCAACCGTCCCCGCCGCCATTTGGGCCGAGAGGCCCGCGGGGATCGCCAGGGAACCGGCAAGGACCAGACTGGACAAGAGCCGCGCTTTTCTCATGATGATGTCCTTTCAACGGGTGAATGAGAAAACAAGGGTGCGGACTTCCAAATCGAATTACTGACCAACAAAACGCCACACGTCCCCCGGCGAGATGGTCCCGTTCGACGGATCGTAGGTGATGGCCTCATCCTCGGAATTGATGCCCGTAGTGAGGTAGTCCGGCCTCCCCAGGTTCAGGGCGATGATGACGATGTTGTAGGGAAGCATCGGGCTGACGGGATTCTGAATCTGGCCCAGGGTCGCCTCGTCCCGGTCGGGACCAAAGGACCACATGATCCACGCGAACTTGTCGCTTTCATTCCCCGTCGCCACGATGTCGCCACGACCGGAATAGTAGCCGTACGCACACCCCGGCGAACTGGCGAAGGGATCGGCGGGGATGTTCGTCATGTAGGCCACGGGGCTCGTGAGCCCGAAAATCGGGCTGTCGTTGGCCGGACCGCCCATGTAGCGAACAAAGGTCCGCCGGTCAAAACCCTTCTTGTTCGGCCCGAGGGACTGGTTGACCGTGTTGAGCGCGCCCACGTTGCGCGTCGCAAGCGGGTACGAATTGTTGTCCACCCGGTAGCTCTCCACCGCCGCCGTCAACGAGCGGATGTCGGCGTTCACGCGCGCCACCTTGCTGCGCACCTGCGCTTCCAAAAAGTTCGGCACCGCGATCGCCGCCAGGATCGCGATGATCGCGACGACGATCAGGAGTTCAATCAACGTGAATCCCCTGCCAGCCGATGGGTTCTCCATCCTCATGAGTCACGCTCCTTCAAGGGTCGAATGTTGTCGATTCACGGGACGAGGGAACCCGCCGTCCGCGGCGCGGACATCAGGTCTTCCAGTGCAATGCGCTGAAACGTGATGCGGTCGTAGTTGTCGCGCTCGAAATACAATCCAACCATGTCCTCGCCAAGGTCCACCATGTCGGAGTATGCCGAGAACCCCTCGTACGCCAGCAACCGCCCCCGCCACGAGTCCATCCCGTCAACGCTCCAGGTGATGGTCATGCGCGACCGGCTGGCGGCATCGGGGTTCGAGAAGAGGTAGAGCGGCCCGTCCTCACGGTCGATCCGCAGCAGGCTCGCCTGGCAACGCGGCTCGACGAGGTCCGGATCAAGCCACGTCTTGGACCACGACTCGCCCTTGTCGTCCGTCCAGGCAACCGCGCGCCGATTCAGGTTCTCATAACTGCGCATGTTCATGACCAGCCGGCCGTCGGAAGCCTCCACGACGGTGGATTCGTTCGTGCGCGGCCCGATCACCGAGGACCGACGCCATGTCTCCCCGCCGTCATCGCTCAGGATCAGGTGTGCACGGTAGTGATCAAAGTCGCGAATGTCCGGGCCGCCCGTGTGGTCCGAGTGATTCGCCGGAATCACGATCGTTCCATCCTTCATCTGGATCCCGTGGCAGGGGCCGGTGGCATACCACCGCCAATGGGGAGCCTTCACGGAGTCCGTGATCTCCCGGGCATCCGACCACGTGACGCCTTCGTCGTCGCTATGCAGCGCGAACACGCGCCGCGTGTCGTCGCCCGTCGCGGACATGATGGTGCTCTCCACGTCGGTCCCCTTGTTCCAGCACGAGAGGAGAATCACCCGTCCGGTCGTGCGGTCCACCACCGGCGTCGGGTTGCCACAGGTGTTCTCCTCGTCGGACCAGACCAATTCCTGGGGGGACCAGTTGAGCCCGCCGTCCGTGCTGCGCCGGACAAGCAGATCAATATCGCCGGTGTCCGATCGGCCATTCCTGCGCCCCTCGGCAAAGGCCAGCAGCGTGCCCCCATTGGTCCGCACAATGCTCGGAATCCGATAGGCCGCATAACCTCCCTCGCCCGACACGAACAAATCCTGCGACGGCGTTTCGATCCGCTTGTACGTGGTGGTGCCGCGCTGCGCCGAGGCGGCCTCCGCGATGGAAACCAGCTCGCCCTCGTAGGTCAGCGACTCGATCCTCATCGTGCTTCGCCAAGGCCTGAATCCAAACGGTCCCAACGGCCCCATGGAAACATAGCCCGAATAGACGCCCTCTCCATCCACGGTCACGAAAACCATGTCGCCGCGCCGCTGCACGACCAAATCGAACGGCTCCCCGTCCGCGATCAGGCTCGCGCCGTCGCTTCGCACGTTTGCCGGCGAGCGGAACACCGCCCCGTCCACGAACATGAGGCCCGATCGCGAGGAGAACCCAAAGTTGCTCTCGCGCCCCACATGAAAGGATGCCGCGCTCCCCTCGAGATTCTCGATGGTGACGCGCGCGGCGATGCGGAAGTTCCCCGATCCGATCGCCTGGCGAGTGGAAAGGAAGTTGCCCGTCCCGGTGCCGGCAATCCCGTCCTCGGACAGGACCCACGTGTCCCCCTCGAACTGGAGGGCGTCCTCCGTCAGGAGGTTCTTCGTCTGCGCGCCCGCGGACACGCAAAGCAGGGAAACCGCAAGCGCCATGGGCAATGTCTTGGCCAACATCATTGGGCTCTCCAGAGATCGCCGTCCGGCGCGGGGGCACCGGAAAGAATGTCCGCGACTTGAAAAGGCGAGAACGTGATGAATGCATAGCCATCCCGCTCGAACAGGACGCCGTACTGCCCTTCGTCATCGACCGCGACGATGTCGGAATAGGCCGAGGAACCCTCGTAAACACGCAACGCATGAGGCCAACTGGCCCCGTCGTCCGTGCTGGCCTTCACCGTCATGCGCTCACGCCGATGGGACTCGGGGTTGCTGAACAAGAGTGCCGGTTCGCCATTGGCCAGCTTTGCCTCCAACAAACTCCCCTGACACGTCGGCTCGATGAGCAATTCGTCCCGCGCGACGTCCTTCCATCCAAATCCCAAATCATTGCTGACGCCCACCGTGCGAAGCCACGCACGGCGCGGGGAACGCGCATTCATCATCAGGCGGCCATCGGACAGGACGGCGGCCATCGGCTCCCCCGAGCCGAGCCCCATGTCCTGTCCGATGCGCCATGTCGTTCCGCCGTCATCCGTGAAGATGATATAGGCGGAACTACCTCCGCTGCTACCCCCTGAATGGTAGGAAGGAAAGATCAGCCGCCCCGACGGCATCTGCGTGCCGTGCCCGGGCCCCGTCGCGATGAAGCTCCCCCAGGCCGGGAGCTTCACGGAACTCGTGATCTCCGAGCGCGCCCCCCAGGTGGTTCCTTCATTCAGCGATTTCCCGGCAAAGACCCTCTCGTTATCGCGCGCAAAAAGAAGCCAGACCGTCCCCGTGGTGCGATCGACCACCGGTTGCGGATTGCCAATCGTGATGGTCTCCGTTCCGCCCTCTTCATAGACCAACTGCGTTGGGGTCCATGTCCTGCCTCCGTCAAAGCTCCGCCGCAGCAGGATGTCGATGTCCCCCGCATCCGAGCCGCTGTTCTTCCTGCCCTCACAGAACGCCAGCAGCGTCCCCGACAACGTCCGCACGATGGCGGGAATCCGATAGGTGTGGTAGCCGCCCTCGCCACTCGCGAACACGTCCACGGATCCCGGAAGCAGGGGAAACTCGCGCTTGTAGGGCACAACCCAGCCGTCGAGCGACACGGGTGTTCCCTCATAGCCGAATTCCCTCACGCTCAGCGTCCCCGTGCTTCCCGCGCGGACCGCTATCTTCCCCAAGGGCCGCTCCGACTCGTACGTCATCTCCCAGACCTTCTCGCCATTGATGGTCAGCGACAGTTTGTCCCCGACCCGCCGGCAGATCATTGTCAACTCTGCACCCGGCTCCCCGAAATGCGAAAGGGGCTTGAGAGAGGTAGTCATGTCGCCGAGAAGGAATCCACGGACATAGACACTGGAAACTTGGGCGGTGGACAGACCGAAATCCGCCACTTCATCAATGACAAGCCCGGCCCGAACCGCCGGATGCTCGCTGACGGTCAGCCGGGTCGTGATCAGGAAATCCCCTGCCCCAACCCCGTGCTTGCCGACGATGACAGAAGCCAGCCCCTGTCCTGCGATCTCCCCGTCTCCCTGCGTCCAAGTCCCCTCCACAAGCGCCTGCGCCGTCGGAACGCCCTTATCGACGAGCAACACCGTTGCCGGGTCGGCGGCGCGAAGACTCACGGGCGAAAGGCCCAGGGCCAACGCCGCAACCCATAGAAAGGCGCGGAAACTGTATCGGTTCTTCAGAGAACAGGTCGCCACGAGAGGCTCGATTCGCAGGACAGTATGGCTGGTAATATGTCCTACATACTGAACCCCTTTA
>CAYTRP010000335.1:0-4578 GCA_964440195.1 uncultured Candidatus Sumerlaeota bacterium | reverse complement strand
GGGGGTACTTTGAGAATATCCTGCCCGGATGCCCTCAACATGGCATTGACTCTTGCAACCGAGTTTCGATAATAGTTAGCCGGAAGAGTAAATATGCTACCCCGTGAACCGTTCATCCTCCCCCACCCGGCCAAATCAACTTCCGCAAGCGAGGCCGCTCCCACCCCCGGGAGCGGGGGGGTGAGTGTCGGCCCGGCGAGGAAGGGGGGCGCGACGAGGGGAGAGAGGCCGCCACGTTTTCTCCTGCTGTGGATCGGCATCCTGCTCCTATTCCACCCCATGCTGCGGGCGCAGGCGCCAGAGCCGGGCTCCCCCGCCCCCGAATCAATACAGTCCGCGTCATTGCCGAAAGCGGAGCCGGCACTTCTTTCCATCGGCGCGAACTTTGTGACCATTTTCCGGGCAACGGGCTTTGGGTACACCCCGGAAATGCGCGTGGAACTAGCGGAGTCGCGAATCAACGAGGCGCTGCGCGATCCCAAGCGCGCCGACTTCACGACCATGGAGCGCCACGAGGGCACGTCGATCCTCTACGACGATCATTACCTGTTCACGATCATGCACGAGGATCTCGACCAACTGACCGGCGAGACGATGGATTCGATGGTGGAGCACGCGCTGGATGCCCTGCGCATCGGCTTTGAACGCCACCAGCGAGGCCGCGATCCCCGCGTCATCCTCTGGGGGGTTCTCCTTAGCCTCGCCTACACACTCGTCTATGCCGGGTTGATCTACGTTCTCTATTCCTTGCTGACAAAGGCAGAGAGCCGCCTGCACAAGCGCTTCGCGGGCAAGGAGATGGTGGGCGAGTTGCTGATGGACGGTGTCGTCAATCTGCGACGCCTCTTGTTCTGGCTGCTCTTTCTGGGGCTGACACTTTGGTGGCTTTCGCTCGTGCTCGAAGCCTTTCCTCAAACCGAGGAGACCGGGTCGAACCTGACGGCGGCATTCACCAACTCCCTCGCGGACCTCTTTTCGGGCACGATCAGCGCGACTCCGGACCTCTTGATTGCGGCCATCATTTTCGCGGTCGTCCTCACCCTCATCAGGTCCGTCAACACGTTGCTCAAGGCCGTGTTGTCAGGGAAGATCATGCTCCCCGGCATCGAGGACGACGCGGCACGCCCCACGGCGACGGTGATCAAGATCCTTGTCGTCTTGATCGGACTGATCACCGCGTATCCGTACCTGCCCGGCACGTCCAGCGGCGCGTTCCAGGGAATCAGCCTGATGGCGGGCCTCATTGTGTCCCTGGGATCCGCAACTCTCTTCGCCCAAATCTCCGCCGGTTTCGTGCTGATGTACTCGCGCTCGTTCAAGCGCGGCGACTGGTTGATGCTGGCCGACGGCACCGAGGGGCGATTGATCGAAACGGGTTACCTGACGACCCGCCTCCAGACCTATCACGAGCAGATGAGCATCCCCAACCTGGTGCTGCTCGGCCAGCCGATCAAGAATCTCTCGCGCGGTCCGATCCCCGAGGTCGGCTTGCTGACGGTGCGCCTGACCATCGGCTACAATACGCCGTGGCGCCAAGTGTACCGCCTGCTGCTGGCATCGGCCGAGATCCCTGGCATTCTGAACACCCCCGCGCCCAAGGTCTTTCAGTTGGAGCTTGGCGACTTCTATGTCACCTATCAACTGACCGCCTACATCTCGCTTTCGACGCCGCGCATCGCCATCAAATCCTCGCTTTTCGAAAGCATCCAGGATTCCTTCAACCGCGAGGGCATCCAGATCATGTCGCCACACTATGTGCTGGATCCGAACGAGAAAGTCTGGGTGCCCAAAGAGCAATGGGATCCGAAGGCCCAAACAGCGGCCACCAAACCACCGCCCACCCGGGCCTAAACAATTTTTTCCGTATTGTGTAGCCGGTTTTTGGGGGCGACGCCCCGATCCATCGTTCGATTTTGTCGATGGCCGTCAACGATCCAACGCGTCAGTCCGTCGGGGCCAACCCTACGGGCTACGGGTTGAGTTTCCAGTCGACTGCAAGGTCAAATCCTTTGTCCAAGCCTTCACGGGTGCATCTTGGTGTTGTATCCGGCGCACGGACCGGCACGGACACGATGCGGGTATCCATTCAAATCTTGCCCTGCCGGGCTGGGCGGCTGGCCAGAGGAAGCGTCGCGGCTTGCGAGTCCGCGTTATTCATGGAAACCGCATGAATGAATCGGACACGGAAAATCGAAAAGGGATCCATGGGCGTAACCTTGCGGATGGCTTGAAGATTGTCCGTCGCATCAACTTCACGATGTGAGATCAATCCCATTCCATGAAGGTGGCAGGCACCTCTTATGCGCCGCCTGGGGCAGCCAACGATGAAATTTCTTCCCGCCGGACGGCGATTTCCGACGTGCTGGCCCGGACCGCCAGTGTCGGGCGCAGGGCGATTTGCTCGAACTCCTCGGGGCCCTGTCCCGCGATGCGGCGCAACAGCACATCCACGCCAATGCCGCACATGCGTCCCACGTCGATGCGCAGTGTCGTCAGCGGCGGCGAGTAGAAGTGGCTGTTGTTGAAATCGCCGCTGCCGATGATGGAAATGTCGCCGGGGATGCGCAATCCCGCCTCTCCCAAGGCGCGGTACACGCCCATGGCGATCAGGTCGTTGGTGGCGAGAATCGCGGTGGGCAAATCGCCGTGGGCCAGCAGTGCCTTCGCCGCCAGGTAGCCGCCCTCGTGATGCTCCGCCTCGCCGATTTGGCACCAATGTTCGGGCAGTTGAAAGCCCTTCTCCCCGATGCAATGCCGAAAGATCGCCACCTTCTTCTTCACGGGCGACGTCAGCGGTTGGGCCGTGACGCAGGCAATGCGCGTGTGCCCAAGCGAAGCCAGAAAGTCGACGGCGATGTGGATGCCGTGCTCGTACTCGTCGATCACATAGTCGGAGTAATAAAGATCGAGCTTCGAGCCGAGGTAAACGAAGGGGATCCGCTCGCGGCGGAAATCCCACAGGAGTTGCTCCTCCCAGAAGCTTTCGATCGGCAGCACAAAGGCTCCCGCGACTCCCTCGTCGATCAGGTGGCGAATGGCCCGCGCGGCGTCGGCGCGGGTTTGCAGGCTGAGGACCGGCAGGAATCCATAGCCGCGGCCTTCCAGAATCTCGCGGCATTTTTCCATGATCGATGCGTTGTAGGGATTGGACACATGTCCGCCGATCATGCCGACCAGCGACTTGCGCGGCGGCCTGCGCGGCGAGGCGCTGATGAAGTTGCCTTTCCCATGATGACTGACCACCAGGTCCTGATGCACGAGTTCCGTCACGGCCTGCTGCACCGTGAGGAGGCTGACGTTGAGTTGTTTGGCCAGTTCGCGCAACGAAGGCAGCCGCTCGCCGGGCTTGAACTCCTCCGCGAGGATCTTCAGGCGCAGCGCCTCGCTTATCTGCTTGTAAACGGGCGTGTCGTCTTCCCGGTCGATTCGCATGGTCATTGTCTCGGCTTGTCCGCCGGGGATTGCCGCTTCTTCGGCCAACGCGGGCGAACGGAGATTTGTTCGTTTCCGGGCGTACCCGCAAGCCGGAGTTTGTTTCGCCCGGGGTATCGGGCACATCTTGACGTTGTTTCCGTCAACACGGGGGGAGGCATTGGACTGCGATCCCGAACCAACTGCTTCAACTTCAAAACAGATTTGAAGCACGGAGATCGCAGAGGACACAGAGAAAAAGAAGGCGTGAGCCAACAACGATAGATCCCGCGCATCCCGTTATCCTGTCCGCTTTTTTCCCGTGTCCTCGGCGATCTCTGTGCTTACTCTTGTTTTTCCGTGAATTGGCGGTCCGCTTAATTCGGTTGGGAACAACTCCGAGATGTGCCCCGGGTTATCGGTTCAGTCGCGGGATGGCACCTCGTCGCCGGGTGGCGGCAGTGGCGGCACCGACATGTGCAAGGCATCGCTCCCGGCCGGCTTCCTGTTGGTCCAGATCGTCAATCGGTCCAGATCCTTCCTGTTTTTCCCACGGAAGAAGCTGATTCCGAAGGCAATCAGCACAAAGACCACGTTTACCATGAAGCCAACCCAATAATCATGGAGGGGGATCCTGAGGACTTCGGGAAGCAGCTTGAAGGAATTGAGGAGCAGGTAGATGTTAAAAAGGATGGCGCACGCAAGGGCGAGCAGACTCGCCGCATAGTCCACGCGGGTGGAGAAGAACCCGATCATGAAAAGGCCGAAGAGGCACCCCCCGAAGAGGGCGTTGAGGATGAGGCTCAGGTCCACCATGCTTTCCTTGGGCAGGCTCCAGAAGATCAGCGCCCCGGCCATCATGAACACGGAGCCGATGGAGGTGAGCCAGCGTGCCTGGTTCAGGTAGTAACGATCCTCGCGCCCCGGCGTCAGGTAGCGCCGAGTGATGTCCACGACGGTCACCGTGGCGATGGCGTTCAGGTTGGAATTCAGGGTGCCCATGCCGGCGGCGAGGATGGCGGAAATCACGAGACCACAAAGCCCGGCGGGGATGCGGCTGATGATGAAGTAGGGAAACACCTCGTCCGCCGGGAGTGCCGCCATGCGGGGATCGGGATTCACGAAGAAATAGACGAAGAGCGCCGTGCCGATGAAGTAAAAGAAAAC
>CAYTRP010000334.1:0-4598 GCA_964440195.1 uncultured Candidatus Sumerlaeota bacterium | reverse complement strand
TAATCCCATGGGCGCCGTTGTTGGAGGATTCGGACCCCTCGATGGTGGAGGGGCAATCGGTGCTCATGCCGTTGCCGGTATTGAGGCTGAAATGAAAGTCCTGCACGTTGACCTTGCCGCCGCCAGTACCGCGAGCGACGTGCAGGCCATCGCCCGCGTTGTCGTGAACATGCCCGCCCCGCACCGCGACCGTGAGGGGACCGGAAGGCAATCCACCGCCCCCTCCGGAGGAGCCGTTGATGTCAAGTCCATGGCCGCCATTTCCACTGGAATCACACGAGGAAAGGAGAACATCGCACGAAGCACCGGAAGCTCCGCCCGAAACGCGGGCTCCGGATTGAGTGTTGTATGTCATCGAGATCTTTGTGAAGTTCAGGGAAAGTGAGCTCGCGGTGGTTCCCCCGTCCACATCGATGCCATGCCCGCCGTTGTGGCTGCTCACGGCATCACTGATTTGGAGGTCCATGATCGTGGAGTCGTCATCATCATTGATTACCTCGATTCCCGTGCCGCCGTTGTTGGTGGCGGCGACGCGCTTCAGCAGGGTGACGTGGCCGCTCTTGGTGTGCTTGTACTCGACGCCCTTGGCGGCATTGTTGGAGAAGTCGCAATCCTCGAAGACCGCCGGCAGGCTGATGGAGGCGCCGTTGCCGCCATTGCGCGTGTAGTCGAAGTCCGCGCAGGTGAACGTGCCGGAACGGCCGCTGGCCGAGGATTCGATCACGAAGCCGTCCAGAGCATTGCCGTCACAGCGGCCGCGCGTGGCGACGATGTCGAGGGAGGAAGAGGACGGGGGCAGGCCACCGCCGCCGCCGCTGCCGCCGCCGCCAGTCACGACAAAGGCACCGTGGGCACCGTTTCGCGTGAAGCTGATGTCGTGCATGGAGACCTTGCCCGCGCCACCGCCACTGCCGTAGTAGAAGCCATTGTTGCCGTTGGAGTCGCATTCAAGGCTTGCGATGCGAAAGGTCTCCCTGCGGCTGGAGCTGGAACCATCGAAGTGAACGCCGTCCACGCCATTGCCGCTCGCGACACAGCGCTCCATGCCGCCGTCGCAATCGTCGTCGGGGCCGGGGGCGATGTGCAGGCCGGAGCCGACGTTGCGCTCCATGACGCATTCGACCATGTGCAGCGAGGAGGAGACGCCGCTGTGAGGGCATTCGACCCGGCAACCATCGGCTCCATTGCCGCTGAGGGACGATGAGGAGAGCGCCACGCGCAAACTGGTGCCGTCGGCCGCCGAACTGGCGTGAAGCCCGCTGCCCGTGTTGCCGCCGAGCACGCTCATCTGAACCTTGATCTCAACCGGACTACCGCCAAAGACACTCAGGTCGGCCACGCTGGCGGACGCCGTGATTCCATCGCCGCCATTGCCGACAAAGCGCGAATCGTCGCAGTCTCCGCCCGTATCGGCGAGATACAGGCCGGAGCCGCCATTGCCGCTGAAATCGCAACGCATCGTGATAACCGCGCTCGGGAAGTGCGTTCCGGTGGCGCCGCCGCCGGTGGAGCGCATGCCATCGCCCCCATTGCCGAGGAAGGAGGAGTCCTCGCAGGAGAGCTGATCGGCATCCGAAATTTGCAGTCCAGAACCGCCGTTGCCGCTGGAATCGCATCCCTTGAGAACGGTGACATGACCACGTTTGCCGACAATGTGGACTCCGTCGCCGACGCCATCCCCGTCGGAATCATTGCCGCGAAAGCTGGAATCCTCGCAGACGAGGCGCTCGGTCCCGACAACGAAAAGCCCTGTGCCGCCGTTGCCGCTGGACGCGCAGGCCTTGAGAACCGTGACGTGGCCGTGGCCCCCGATGATGGAGAAGCCATCGGCGCCGTTGGAGTCGCAACGGACGGATTCCAATTCAAGCGCCCTGCCATCGGCGCATCGAAGTCCGGCGCCGCTGTTGCGGCTGAAGTCGGAACGCTTCAGGAGGGTGACGTGGCCCTTGAATTCCTTGTAGGCGTTGATATCGGCGCCGTCGCCGCCATTGTCGTTGCCGGCGCAATCTTCGAGCACCGCGAGGTTGAGAACAAAGCCACTGCCGAGGTTGTCGCTTGAGACGACGCTGCTGCAGGTGATGCTGGAGCTTGGCGCATGGACGCCGTGTCCGCCGAAGCCGCGGACGGCGAGGCCGCGGATGACGACGTTTTCCCGGTCTCCCTCCACGAAGATCCCGTCGAAGGAACCGGGGACGCCTTCCAATACAAAGCTCCCGCCATCAATCGTGACATCGCTCGCGAGAACGGTAATGCCGGACTGGCCGGCCACGCCGACGAGATTGCCACAGAGGGTGTAGCGACCCGGCGAGGTGATCGTGAAGGGGAGCGACTCGATGCAGGTGCTTGGATCGATCTGATCGAGCCGCTTCATCGAGGGGGCGGGGGCCCCGGGGGGGGAGAGTTCTCCGGCGGGAAGTATCGTGAATGACGCGAATACGAACACGGCGGCGGCCAAGCGCTTTACGAATGGTCTGGCATTCATCTGGAGTCTCCATCCTTCCGTCCCATCAGGATAATCATCCGCTGGGGCCTCGCGAGTCCGCCCGGCCTGGTGGAAGGGAGCGGTGGGCGGCGATTGGCGATTGCCCTTATCTACCGGATAGGTTTGTGTTAGGGAGTGATGAGATTGTCAACTAGAGAGGCGATTTTTTACACGTTGTTTGGACTTTTTCGGGCAGGTGGCCGATAATTCAGACATTCCTTGGCGCAAATCGCCGCTCGCGGAGGACCTCCTCAAAATGCTCCTCGCCGATCCAGACGGGATTGTATGGGCAACCAAACCCCGGCCTTGCACTCCCTCCGCCCGCCGTGTCCGATGGGTAACAGATTTCACGTCGGCGGAGCGGGGGACATGGCGCAATCCAAGGTGCTGGTTGTCGATGACGAGGCGAACATCCGCATGGTCCTGTGCGAGGTGCTGCGCCGTGAAGGCCTGCAGCCGGAACAATGCGCCAACGGAGCGGATGCCCTTGAGCGGGTAAAGGCCGAGGAATTCGGCATCGTCATCATGGACGTCCGCATGCCGCGCATGGACGGCATCACGGCGCTGAAGGAAATGATGCGGGTGCGACCCGAGACGGCCGTGCTGATGATCACCGCCCATGGCACCGAGAAGACCGCCCTCGAGGCGATCGAGGCGGGGGCGTACGACTATTTCACCAAGCCCTTTGACATCAATGAAGTGAGGGTGGTGGTCCGGCGGGCGGCGGAGCGCATCCGGTTGCTCAAGTCGCTGAGGGCCGTCAGGGAAGAGGCGGTGGGGCGGTACTCCTATGACCGGATTATCGGCCAATCGAGTTCGATGCGCGATGTCTTCGACAATATCAAGCGGGTCCTGGACAATGATGTGACGGTGTTGGTGACCGGCGAATCGGGGACGGGCAAGGAGTTGATCGCCGCCGCGCTGCATCACAATAGCTCGCGACGCAACGGCCCCTTCATCAAGGTGAACACCGTTGCGATTCCAGAGACATTGCTGGAAAGCGAGATGTTCGGGCACGAGCGGGGATCCTTCACCGGCGCGTTCCAGCAGAAGATCGGGAAGGTCGAGGCGGCCAACGGCGGCACGTTGTTCCTGGATGAAATCGGCGACATGCCAGTGGCGTTGCAGGGGAAACTCCTGCGCGTGCTGCAAGAGAGGGAAATCCAGCGGGTGGGCTCGACGAAGTCCCTGAAGATCGATATTCGCGTCGTGTGCGCGACCAACCGCGACCTGCTCGCCATGGTGCAGCAGGGGACCTTTCGCGAGGATCTCTATTACCGGATCAACGTGCTGCCGATCCATATCCCCCCGCTGCGCCAGCGCCGCGAGGACGTCCCGCTGCTGCTCGATCACTTCATCCAGTTCTACAACCCGCGCCTCGGCAAAGCCATCAAGGCAATCAGCCCCGAGGTGCTTGACCGGTTCCTGAATTATCCGTGGCCGGGCAACGTCCGGGAACTCGAGAACATCGTCCAGCGCACGATGCTGATGACAAAGGGGGACACCGTGAACGTGGAGGACCTGCCACCCGTCCTAAAGGCGGCGCGGACCCCCTCGCCGGGCTCCGGCGTCGTGATGATGCTCGAGGCGGACAATCCCCTCAAGGATCTGGACCTCGAGCGCCTGCTCGACAGGTGCGACTTCTCCGTGCCGTTGGCGGATCGCCTGACGCAGATCACCGATCACATCGAGAAGTTCCTGATCAAGGCGGCCCTCGAAAAGAAGGAGGGGCACCGGCAGGAAACCGCGGACCTGCTGGGCATCAGCCGCAAGAGCCTGCACAACAAGATGGTGCGCTACGAGTTGTTCGGCGAGGAAACGGGCAGGCCGACATCCAGTTCGGAGATCTGAAGGAGCGCCTCGCTTCAGCCGGTCTTCATGCTGTAGGCGGTCGCGCTCGCGACAACGGCAACCGCGACGCCTGCACCCTTTGTTGCCATGCCGCCAATGTCGGATGATTCGATCCGAACATTGGCGAGGGCGTTGAAACCGTGGGCGCGAGCGGTTTCCTTGAGGCGCAGGGTGGCTTCGCGGCGGGCGCGCTTCATGAGGGTTCCATAGACAACCATTTCGCCCCCCACCAGCTTGATGCCCTCAAGAACTTCATTGCCTGGTT
>CAYTRP010000333.1:0-4642 GCA_964440195.1 uncultured Candidatus Sumerlaeota bacterium | reverse complement strand
TGCACTTCCTGCAAACGGCCCTGGCCAAGGGAGTGCACCAGGGTGATGTCATTGTCGACCACCACCGCCGTGGGGGGGTCTGCGAGGGTCAGCATGCGCCGCAGGGAGAGGGGGAGTTCGTTGAGCGAGGTGAAGGACTCCAGACGCGGATCGAACTCGCGCCCGGCGGCGCGATGGGCGGCCAGAAAGCCCTGGTAGCGCGCGCGAAGCGCCGAGCACCATGCAAAGTCCACGCTGCGCAGGAAGGCAATGCGCCGGTGGCCCAGCGAGATCAAGTGCTCGGTTGCTTGCTGGGCGCCATCGTGGTTGTCCGCAAGGATGCTGAAGACGTGGTCCTCGACCTCGGGTATCGAGCGGCCCACGAGCACCAGCGGAACGCCGCGATCGACCAGATAATCGACCAGTTGGCGATTGGCCGGGGAATCGGTCAGCATCGGGGTGAGGATCACGCCGTCGATGCGGGTCTCGACAAGCCGCTGTGCATACTGCAAAGCGCGGGCGGCGTCGTTTTCGACATTGCAAATGATCAGGTTGGTGTCGCGCTCCCGCAGGGTGTCCTCCGCGCCACGAATGATGAGGGGTTCGATCCCGTTGCGCACCAGGCACTCGCCCATGAAGGCGACAAAGCGAATCCGTCGGCCGGGATTGGGGTGGATGAGGGTTCCCTTGCCGCGCACCCGATAGATGTAGCCATCCTCCTCCAATTGGGCAAAGGCCCGGCGGATCGTGATGCGGCTGGCCCCGTATCGCTCAACGGCTTCCCGGTCGGTCAGGAAGGGATGGTGTGGCTCAAGCCCGCCCGCGAGCAGATCCTCGCGCATGCGCGAGGTGACTTCCTCGTATTTGGGGGCGGATTTTTCGGACATTGCTGCCTTCCTGTATTGTCATGACAAATAATGGCCTTCGTATGCGTCCGGTCAAGGGCGGTCAACCAAAACTCCTCAACGCCCGCAGGATGGATTGGGGATTAAGCGCTTAAAAAGCCGTTGACAGCGGTACAAGCCGCGAGCATAGAAGCAAACAAGACTCTGACAAGAGCCGTATTTGTCTATAACAACTTTGCCGGCGGGGCTCTTAAGCCCTCCGGCGGACACGGAGAAGGGTCCTATGAAAGCATGTTCTTTCGCGAAGACCGGCTGTGCGGCGCTGTCCTTGGCGGTAGCCGGGTCGGGGCTTATCCTCGCTGCGGAAGTCACCGTCGCCGCCGGTGGCGGAGCGGA
This sequence comes from uncultured Candidatus Sumerlaeota bacterium, assembly GCA_964440195.1. Taxonomy (GTDB): domain Bacteria; phylum Sumerlaeota; class Sumerlaeia; order SLMS01; family JAHLLQ01; genus CAYTRP01. The sequence continues at coordinate 3,422 of CAYTRP010000333.1, read as the reverse complement.
CTTCACCACCATCGCCGATGCCATCGCAGCCTCCAACACGGATGACACGATCCGCGTCATCGACCAGGGCGCCTATGGCGCATTCGCCTTCAACAGCCGCACGCTGATCTCCGACCCCCCGGGCGCGTCGATCACCGCCACCGTCATCGTGGACGGACCGGTGGGCACGGAGACGACCATCGACGGTTTTGAGTTCCTTGGCGTTGGCAACGCGATCTTCCTGAACGGAGGAGGCGGCTCGGCGGGCACCCTCAACGTCCTCAACTGCCACTTCGAGGCAGTTGGCTCCCACGGCATCCTGTTGAATGGCGAGGAAGACGGGACGCTGCTGGTCGAGGGCTGCACGTTCGACGGGATCGGGGAGAATGCGATCACGCTCTTCCGCAATGCCACGGTGACGGTGCGCGACACCCTGATCAACAACGCGGCGAGCGGCCCCGGCGGCCAGGCGGGCATCTTCATTGATGGCTCCCTGAGCAACGACACCGGCAGGATCGTCACGCTGGACAACTCGGTGATCCAGGACTCCTTCCGCGGGATCCAGACCTATCGTCGCGGCGATTACACGCTCACCAACAACAGCCGCATCAGCGGCAACCTGCTGAACGGGTTCGGCCTGGACGGCGAGGCGACGGGTTCAAGCCTGACGATCACCGGTTCGGAAGTCTCGGGCAACGGCGACCGCGGCTTCTTCATCGGCCGACCGGTCACGGTCTTGATCGAGGACTCGCTGATCGCGGACAACGTGGGCGATGGATTCTTCCAGGAAGACTTCGTCAACTCGGGCGTCTCCGCCGACATCACGATCCTGGGCAGCAGATTCCTGAACAATGGCCAAAAGGCCATCTTCCACCTGACTCCCTCCAATGCCGACTCCTCGATCGTCATTGCCGGGAACACCATTGAGAACAACGGCGAGCGGTCGATCTCGGTGGAGGGCCGCCCGTTCGCCTCGCGCGTGCTGGCGGTGGTGGAGCGCAACGTCATCATCGCCCCTCCCGGCAACACGAGCAACATGGTGACAGCGTACTTCACCGATCCGGACAGCCGGGTGATCAACAACCTGATCGTTGGCGGCGGGACGGGCATCGCAAACAGCCAGGGTGGCCTTTCCGTCCTGCACAATACGGTGGCCAACTGTTCCAACGCCGCGGTCTTCGTCAACGACGGCGACAGCAAGCCCTACGACATCCGCAACAACATCTTCGCGGGGGTTGGGGACGGCATCGCAACCGAGGATGGCACGGGCCTGGAGAACGTCGCAATCAACTTCAATCTCTTCTTTGACATTGCCGGCCTGCAGATCGCGCCCGAATTCACCAACGTCGGGGACAACAGCATCAGCGGGCTCGACCCGCTCTTCGTGGACGCCCCGGGCGGCGACTACTCGCTGGCGGAAGGTTCGCCCGCCATCGGTGCCGGAGACCCGGGAACCGGCGTCGCGGAGGACATCAACGGAAATCCACGCCCGGCCACGCCCTCGGTGGGCGCCTATGAGGGCGGCGCAGTTGTCGCCCCGCCGATGCTTGGCGATGTGAATGGAGACGAAGTTGTGAACGTGGCCGACGTGACGGCGCTCGCCGAACTTGTCAGGGCAAGCAATCCCCCGGCCCCCAACGTGGGCGACGTGAACAATGACGGCGAGGTCGACGAACTCGACGTCGAGGCCCTGGCCGGAATGATCGTCAACAACTGACCGCAAAGGTGAAAGGGGGGAGGATGAAGGACGATGATGCTCCAGCCCGGCATTCAGGCATTGATGTCCGTCGGGCTGGTTCATCCTTCAGGTCCTCCCTCCCCAATCGCACAGATCGAGGATCAGCCATGCAGAGGGAAGGCTTCACGCTGATTGAGCTGCTGATTGTCGTCGCAATCATCGCCATTCTGGCGGCGATCGCCGTGCCCAACTTTCTGGAGGCGCAGGTTCGATCCAAGGTCTCGCGCGTGCGGGCCGACCTGCGCTCCGTCGCGACGGGGATCGAGTCCTACAACGTCGATTGGAACAGCTATCCCACGGGAGTTCGGGGCGACATCCTCGGGCGTCTCTATCGCCTGACCACGCCCGTGGCCTACATGACGACGGTGAGCTACGGGGATCCTTTCACCCCTCGTACTCCCGGCATCGACAACCCCGATGGGCAATACCTCTACTACTACTACCGCTCCCCCGGGATGTATTCCCCCAGCCAACCGGACAATGGGTCGCTTATCCAGCAGGCGCTGCAGGTCTGGCGGCGGGTGGATGCGGCGCCCAAATTGTGGCTTGCGCATAGTACGGGTCCCGACCGCGACTACAACGCGATGGTCCTCGCGCCCATCTTCCACGCCCAGAATCAGTTGTTCGCCATCGTTGACCGCTACTACGATCCGACCAACGGCACGATCAGTGCGGGCGACCTCGGTCGATTTGGGGGCGAAATCCCGGGCGGCATGCCGACCAGCGAATAGGCCCTTGGCGGATCCAGGCGACAGCAAGGGGGGCATCTAGTGTGAATCTCGCGCACGCATGGGTGGCGGGTGCGTCGATGGCCGTTGCTGCGGCCATCGCCCCCGCGACAGAGGCGGATCCGTGGCGCGAACACGGTGCTCCACCCGGATCGACCATCACCATCGCGACCTTTTTCGGGGAGTTCCTGCCCGGCCTGCGGTCCGTTGCGCGGGACTTCGAGCTGCGCACGGGGATCGCCCTGCGCGTCCAGGGGGTTCCGTACGCCTCGTCCCCCCTGTGGGTGCGCACGCAATTCCTCGGGCAATCGCCGCCGGAGATCCTCTTGCTCGAAGCCACGCAGATGTTCCAATACGGCCAGGCCGGCGTCCTGGTCCCCTTCGATGACCTGGTCGAACAGCCCAATCCGCTGCGCACCGACAACGCAAGGGATTGGAAGTCACACATTCGTCCGCCGCTCATCCAGCAGTCCCGCGATGCCTACGGCAACCTGTGGTTCCTGCCCTACACGCAATACGGTGTTGGCTTCTTTCACAACGAGACGGTGACCGCGCGCGCGGGGGCCGGAGCCGCGGAAACATGGGACGAGTTAATGGTCAACATGCGCCGCGTGAAGGAAAACGGCGGCACGGCCATGGTCACCGCCATCAAGCCCAACGACGCGCAGACGGCGTGGACCGGTGCCCTGATTCTTGAGTGCCTGACGCGACCGCTCATCCCCGAGGTGAACATCGACCACCCGGTCGATTGGGTCTTTGACCCATTCGACCAGGAGTCCACATTGAACGAGCGCATCACCATCGAGGAGCGCGTCATTGCCTTCGAGCGCGGCCTCATTGATCCCGCCAGGGCGCCAGCCTTTGCCGAGACGGCGCGGTTGATGCTCGAATTCTCCACCATGTGGCGTTCCGATTTCCTTCAACTCGACGGCCAAGAGGTCTATCGCGAAATCGACACCGACGAGAACGGCAAGCCC
>CAYTRP010000332.1:2107-4647 GCA_964440195.1 uncultured Candidatus Sumerlaeota bacterium | reverse complement strand
CCAATCGCCCCAGAAACACGCGCCAGGAACGACACGGAAATTGGGGAAGGTCCTGACGACTCTCTCATTGACCATGGCGCGAGTTTGGCCATTGGCTGGGAATAGAACCTTGCGCCTGCCCTTGGGGGGGGCGGACGAGGGTTTGCCAAATGCCCAGATAATCCCCACCCTAATAATCCGAAAGGGAATCCCATGAAGCCATTCCATTCCGGGGCGTGCATGCGTTGCGCGCTCGTGGCGGTCCTGTTGGCCGCTCCGCCGTTCATGGCATCGGCTGGCGCTTCTGTCCTCGAGGGCCGCCAGTTGAGGTCCAACTCCGTAATCTCCCAAGACCTGCATGTGCTGGCGGCGCGCGAAGCCGGGTGCCGGGGCGTGCCGTCGTCCGCGCAGGTCGCCCCGGGCGAGGCGGAAATGGTGACCGGCGCCGATGGGATCATGATGGTGGATGGCCGCGTCACCGTTGTGATCGGCTCCATGACTCCCTCCGCGCTCGTTCCCGAACTGGAAGCGTTGGGCATGACCAATTTCTTCGTGCATGACGACTTGAATCACCTCCGGGGCGACATTGCGCTGGAGGACCTCTTCCTGTTGGAGAACCTCAAGGGGCATGGGCTGTTGCGCGTGCAGGCCGAGCATTGGCCGCAGACGAGCATTGGAAATGTGACAAGCCAGGCCGATTGGCTTCATGAGGCCAACCGCGTTCGCGCCAGTCTTGGCGGCTACACGGGAGCGGGGCAGCGGATCGGTACGCTCAGCGACTCGTACAATCGTCTGGGGGGCGCGGCGGCGGGCGTGCTATCGGGGGATTTGCCCGCGGTCATGACAATCCTTCAGGAGGGCCCGTCCTCCGGCACCATCGACGAGGGCCGCGGAATGGTCGAATTGATCTATGACCTCGCACCGGGGGCGGCCTACTCGTTCGCCACAGCCTTTGTCGGCGGGCAGAGCGGCTTCGCGAACAACATCCGCGCGCTCGCGGCAAACACCGCACAAGGGCAGGCGACGGTCATCGTGGACGACGTCTTTTATTTCCGCGAGCCGTATTTCCAGGACGGCGTGATTGCCCAGGCGATCAATGAGGTGGTGACCACGCGCAACGCGGTCTACTTTTCCGCGGCAGGCAACCTCGCGGACCAGTCCTATGAACGCACGACCCCGAACTTTGTGACCTCCGCGGTCGCCCAAGCCAACGGTGCGAGCTTTGGTTTCCTGGGTGGGACCCCGCCCACGTTGTGGACCTGGTTGGATTATGATCCGGGTGAGGGCATCGCCCCTTCGCAGACAGTGACATTGCCGGGACAGCGAACGGCGACCCTTGGTCTGCAATGGGATGACCCCTTCTACCTCCCCCTGTCGGTCGAAAACGACCTGGATATCTTCGTTACCTCTTCGAATTCCGCCAGCCTTCTGGGGGTTTCCGCCGAGGAAAATCGTGGAACCACGGAACCAGGCGAACTTGCCCAATGGTCCAACGTCAGCGGGAGCCCCGTAACCTATCGCATCTACATCGGTCGATGGATCGGCAACCCGGGTGGTTCGGTCGGCTCCGGCCCGACGCGGCTCAAGTGGGTGAATTTCGGCGCCAATGGCGGCGGGGGGTTTACGAGTATTTCATTTGGGACTCAATCGTCCACCATCACGCCACATTCCGCCGCCGTGAACGCGATTTCGGTGGGTGCGGTGAACTCCTTCGCCCAGAACAGCTTCGCGGACTTCACATCGAAGGGGCCCGCGACCATCCTGTTTGCGGCCAATGGGACGCGGCTCGGGGCACCGGTCGTGCGCAACAAGCCGGATTTCGCCGCCCTGCAGGGAACGAACACCACGTTCTTCCTTGGAAATGACTTTGAGCCGGATGGCTTTCCGAACTTCTTTGGGACGTCGGCGGCGGCCCCACATGCGGCGGCCATCGCGGCGCTGGTGCGCCAGCGCTTTCCGGCGGAGACCCCGGCCCAGATCTATCAGCGCATTCGCAATTCCGCGGATCCGTTTGAAAATCCGGGCAACCGCGTGGGCGACGGCTTGATCAACGCGTGGGAATCCGTTTACGGCGACCCCGTGCCGGCGACGATCCCCTACTCCACGGGATTCGAGACGGGCTATCTGGACAACGAGTGGCGCACGCGCCGCACGCAGGCCGGCCGCACTTCGGTGACCAACCAGGTCCCCCAGGCGGGTCTGCGTCACCTGACACTGGACAGCACCTTGTCGGGATCCAATGGCCGGGGCGAGGCCACCCTGCATGTGGATGTCTCGGGCTTCAACAACGTCACGTTGTCGTTCCAGCACCGGCGAGGGACCAGCGAGGCGAACCATGCCATGCCCGCGACATTCGTGGACGGATCCAACACGGATGGAGTGGCCTACAGTCTGGATGGCGTGAACTGGAAGCGCATCGTCTCGTTGACGAGTGGCAACTCGACGACGACCTACCAGCCGTTCAACTTCAACCTGAGCAGCATATTATTTTTATTTTCATAAAAGTAATACCTTTGATCGATAAATCCACAGCTTCCACTGAAAAACGCTCCGGAAATCTT
>CAYTRP010000332.1:1785-2097 GCA_964440195.1 uncultured Candidatus Sumerlaeota bacterium | reverse complement strand
TCAACCTGAGCAGCATTGCCTCGGGCAACGGCGATACGCTGTCGGGAGTCGTCCAGATCCGGTTCCAGCAGTTCGACAGCGGCGTGGCCACCACGCGGGGGCACTTTCACGACGCCGTGGCGGTCACGGGAACCCCCATCGCGCCGCCCAGCACATCCAGTACGCCGCCGAAAAGGGCATCGCTCCCGCGCAGTACGATCTCGCCGCGCTCTATCTCGCCGGAAACGGCGTTCCGAACGATGCGCTCGAAGCGGCGCGCTGGAGCGCGCGCGCCGCCGAGCAGGGCCTGCCCGCCGCCGAGTACGACTACGC
>CAYTRP010000332.1:0-1775 GCA_964440195.1 uncultured Candidatus Sumerlaeota bacterium | reverse complement strand
GCTGGCCGGTGACGTGAACAACGACACCGTCGTCAATGTCGCGGACGTCAGCGCACTGGCGTTGTTCCTGAACGGCCAGGCTGGCTCGGTGCCGAGTCCGCTCAACGCGGACTTCGACGACAACGGCGTCGTCAACGCGGCGGACCTCAACGGAATCGTCAACTTCATCGTCAATAAGTGACCGAACGATCCGGGAGTCGGGTGGAGCCAGGGGAAATCCAACAGCAGTGTTGGATTTCCCTTCCCCACCGCGGGGTCGCGTTGATTAGGGTCGCGTGGCTGGACGCGCACCCGGACGGGACGGGGGAGTGCCGGGCCGGGCGATTTCGAGAGGCAAGAAGGCCGCAAGGGGGACGTCGTGGCTCGCAGGCCCGCGAAGGGAACAGCCCGCAAGACTTCCGGCTCGAGGGGAAGCGACCAGGCCTCGCCTCGGCGCTCGCGGCGCGGCACGGGTGTGCGCATTGCCCCTTCGTTGTTGGCGGCCAACTTCGCGAACCTGGGCGAGTCGATACGCCCTCTCAGGGCCTTGTCCCTCAACTGGCTTCACTTGGACATCATGGATGGAATCTTTGTGCCCAACATCAGCTTTGGCCCGGGGGTCGTCCGCCAGATCCGCGCGATCGACGATTCGATGTACTTCGACGCCCACCTGATGATCACCGAGCCCCGCCGCTACGTGAAGGACTTCCTTGAGGCGGGCGCGCAGGGAGTGACGTTTCACGTGGAAGCCGCGGGCGACGACAGCGGGCCGCTGTTGCGCTACATCCGGCGCCAGGGCGCGCACTCCGGCATCTCCATCAAGCCGCGCACCAAGGTCGCGGAGATCCGCGAGCATTTGCCCTTTGCGGACCTCGTGCTGGTGATGACCGTGGAACCGGGCTTTGGCGGCCAGAAGCTGATCCCCTCGACGCTGAACAAGGTGCGCGAGTTGGTGCACCTGCGCGAGGAATTGGGGCTTGAGTACCTGATCCAGGTGGACGGCGGGATCGACCCCTCGACGGCGCCGTTGGCGGTGGCGGCGGGCGCGGACGTGCTCGTGGCGGGCACGAGTGTCTTTGGCGGTGGCAAGATCCGCCAGAACACGCGCGAACTGCGCAAGAGCCTCAACACCGTCCCGTGATCCCCGGCTCACGACTCGAACCTTTGCGGGTGGTGGCGATCGACGGCCCGGTGGGCGTCGGCAAATCCTCCGTGTCGCGGCTGCTGGCCGGGCGCTTGGGGTTCCTGCATCTGGACACCGGGGCCATGTATCGCGCGGTGGCGTGGAAGGTGACGCGCCACGCGGCGGCGGATCGCGGCAGTCACGCCTTCGACGCCGAGGCGCTGCGCCTGCGGCTGGAATGGCGCCCCGACGGCACGCTGTGGACCGACGGCACCGACATCTCGCAGGCGATCCGCACGGAGGAGGTGAGTTCCCTTGTTCACCTCGCGGCCGACCGGCGCGCGGTGCGAGAAGCCTTGGTCCGCGAGCAACGTCGCATCGGCCTGACGCAGCCATCGGTCCTCGAAGGCCGCGACATCGGCACGGTGGTGTTTCCCGACGCCCGGTGGAAATTCTTCCTCGACGCGCCGGCACTCGCGCGCGCCCGGCGCCGCGTGTCCCAATTGAAGTCGAACGGGCAGCACGCGGATCTCGACAAGGTGATGGCCGGACTGATCGACCGCGACCGCCGCGACCGCGCGCGCGAATGGGGGGCCCTGCGCATGGCGGAGGACGCGGTGTACGTCGACACGTCGGAACTGGGCGAAAAGGCGGTGGTGGACCTCTTGGCGGC
>CAYTRP010000331.1:0-4649 GCA_964440195.1 uncultured Candidatus Sumerlaeota bacterium | reverse complement strand
GCGCCAGTCCCTCTCCGTGAACGAAAGGTACCTGTTGTATGGGCTGGAACGCGTGAATTACCAGATCGAGGCGGGCTTGCTGATCCGGTCGTCGGAGAGCATCGAGGTCGCGCCCCGGTCCTGGGAAGGCGAGATCCTTGAGAAGGAAGAGAAGCCCCACCACGCGATCGTCGCCGAGGGAGTGAAGAGATTCAACGTCAAGTACGGCTTTTGGTGGGACTACCAGTGGTACGAGGTGGAAAGCTGGACATCCTCCGGCCGGCAGCTTCGCAATTCGGAGATGCTCCTGGGCGAGTATGATTACGACCGCCGCGCGGAGATGTCGGCTCCCCAACCCGGCTCCCCCGGCTGGAACGAATACCTGGACGACCAGGATGGCATGCCCTACAATGCACTCCCGATGTATGCCCGCGTGGAGGTGGAACTGGAGGATCCGGGAAATCCAACGCGCACGACCAAGCTCTCGCGGATTCTTTGGCTGGGGAGCGCCCAGGAGACGTGGGTGCCAAACCAGAACCTGGACGAGGACGAGCGCGAGATGGAATTGGTGGAGCGGGACAAGCGCTATGCGCCGGTGATGCCGGGAGCATTGCGCAAGGACTCGCGATGGAGGCGATGAGAATGGGTGACTTCCGGGATCTTCGCGGTGGCGGGCGGCGGCGGGGCATCATCCTGGTGCTGGTGCTGTGGATCGCGGTCATCCTCGCGATGCTGGCCTACTCGGTGCTTTTTCACATGTCGTTGGAGTCGCGCGTGACCTCGCTCAGGGCACGGCAGGTGGAGGCGCGTGCCTTTGCGCGGGCCGGGCTTGCGCGGGCGTTCACGGACCTCAAGAACGACCTGATCTTCGACAACAGCGAGGCGCTGAATCCGCCCTTCGACGGCGAGGGGGACGTTTGGGCGCGGCCCGAGGAGGGGAAGGACGAGTTCGCCATCGGCGGCGGGTTCTTCTCCGCCCGCGTGGTGGACCATGAGTCCCGGTTCAACATCAACCGGTTCAGGGCGAATAACGTGATCCTGCTGGAGAAGATCATCCAACAGATCGGTTACGAGGAGGAGGATTCCAAGATCGTCGCCGCCGCGATCCTGGACTACAAGGATGAGGACGATGTCCCCTCGCTCGAGAGCGCGCCCGCGGCGACGGAGGGGATGGCGTATGGGATGCTTCGGGCGGAAGACCTCGGGTTGTCGAAGCGCGAGCGCGACGTCGAGGAAGTCCTGATGTCGGACGAGGCGTTTCTGACCGTTGAATCGCTGCTGGATGTCTATGGAGTGACGCCCGAGTTGTTCTTTGGCCCGGGCACCCCCGAGGCCGAGTTCTATCGCGAGCAGTGGGGCCCGCACCAAGGGGAGATGTTCGTGATCGAGACGGGCCGGCGGAGGAGAAGGGACCAGGACGAACCCATCGTCGGATTGAGGGATTTCTTCACGGTGCATGGTGCCCAGGTGCTCAATGTGAACACGGCGCCGAAGCATGTCCTTCAGGCGCTCTTCGAGGCGGCAGGCCGAACCGACGGGGACCGGGCTGCCGAGAATGTCATCCGCCAGCGGCGAGGGAGCCGGCGGGACAACTTCGACAACGACAAGGCGTTCAAGTCCACCGAGGACATCCAGGCGAGTTCCGACATCGGAGGACTGATGGGGCCGATGATGGCACTGTACCCCTTGGGAGTGACATCCACGGCGTTCACCGTCGAGTCCACGGGTGAGGCGGGCAATGCGGTGCACCGGATATCGGCCGTCGTGACGCGCCGGTTGGGCGAGTTCCAGCGGGACGAGAATTTCGAGATGATGGACCGGGCCAAGGAGCGGGAGGAATTGTACGAGGACCGGCGTCGCAAGGCCCGCGACCGCGATTCCGAGCAAATCGCCCGGATTCCCCTGGTCCAAATCCTGGAGTGGAAGGAGTAATGCTCCTTCCCGGGCAACGCACCGTCCCCGGAGGGCGGGGGAGGCGGCGATTGACACGGCACCCCCAGAACCAAACATGCTGTCCGCCGCGCTGGTCCAGTAGGGTCCGGTGCATGATTTGTCCTCCACGGGTCTCCCCTCCGCATGTCCCAAGCCCTCGCCATTGAATTGACCGATGTGGAAGCCAAGCTGCTGCAGCTCACGGTCTCCAAGAAGGGGTCCGTGAGCCTCGAACGGGCGGTCCGCGTGGTCTTTCCCGAGGGAGAGCGCACGGAGGAGGCGGTCACGGAGCGCGCGAAGCTGATTCGCGCGGCCCTCAAGTCGGGCGGGTTCAACACCTCCGCCCCGGCGTGCGTTGTGGTCCCCAAACAATCCGCGACGGTGCGCCGGGTCCGGTTGCCGTCAAACGAGCCGCGGGAAATCGCCGCCATGGCTGCGTTTGAGGCGGAAAAAATTATCCCGTTCAACGTCGAGCGCCACATCATCAGCACGGCGATGCTCGCGGATCGGGAGCTGGAAGGATCGGATGTGCTCATCACGGCGGTGGACGCGCCCGTGATGGAGCAGTGGCTGGCGCACGCTAGCGGATCGGGAATCGAGTTTGGATCGGCCGATGTCTCCAGCCTGGGGACGGTGTATGCCCTGCGCGAGGAGGAGGACCTCTCGAAGTCGGAGGGATGCATCGCGATCGTGCACGTGGGGGAAATCCATTCGGAGATCACGTTGATTTGCGAGGGGGAACTGGTCACGACTCGCAGCGTCATGCACGGGCTGCGAACCCTTTGCCGGATTCTGAGGAAGGATTTCCGGCTCGAGCGTGAACTTGAGATCCCGGAACTGAATCGGCTGAATGTGCTGGAGCCCGACGAGTGGGTGCCCGATGGAGTCGCCAGGCAAGCTCTCCGCGATCCCGATGGAACCCGGGAGGCGATCGATCTCTCAAGCGTGGAGGATGCCGGAGGCGTTCGGGTCGAGGAGGCCACGGCACTGCGCACCCAAACCGCCGGGAAGCATGTTCGGGAGTGGGTGCAGAAGTTGGTGGTGAACTTTCAGAGGACGTATGAGTTCGGGACGCGCGAGTATGCGCTCCCGGCGATGTCGCGGATCTACCTGGGCGGCGAGGGTTTGCTGCTCGCGGCGCTCGACGAGGCGCTTCAGCTCAATCTGGGCGTCGAAGTACGCGCGTTCAACCCCGCGGCGAAGGCGGCGAAGGCACCCAAGGCCGTCCTTGACGAGGTGCTCCTGCCAATCTTCGCCCCGGCATTCGGCTCGGCGCTGAGGCTGGCCCGCGAGGAACACGAGACGCACATCAATCTGCTTCCCAGCGAGATGATCGCGCGGCAGATCCGTTCGGAGCGCCGGCTGCAAACGGTCATCACGGCGTGCATCGCGGCCGTCGCCCTGGCGATGGGATTCTATTGGTACGGGACGCGGGCGTCGCTGATGTCGCAGCAACTCGGGGCGTACAATGCCCACGTCACGGAATTGGGCGGGTTGGTCTCGGAACTGGATGACATGAGCAAGCGGATGGACATCATCCAGGGGATCCGGTCGGAACGCGCGGGGGCGCTGGACATCCTGGATGCCATCAGCAACTACCCGGGAATCGGGCCCGTCACGCAGAACGGGAAGTTGGTGCTTGTGTCGCTGGACTTCCAGATGGGGAACGAGGTGCTGCTGCGCGGCGAGACGCTGAGCATCGAGGATGTGAATGACTTCATCCGCTACCTGGCGGCGCTGAGAAAGAACGGCGAGCCGGTCTTTCGCGCGGTGGACCAGCAGTCGGTCGACCCGACAACGCTGCCGCGCCGCGATCGCACGATCTATCGATTCCAGGTCCTTGCCCGCCTGGAAGGAGGCTCGCGGTAATGAAAAGAAGCGAAATGATTCTGGGTGCCGTCACGGGCGTGGCGGCGGTGGTCTTCGCGGCCTTTCAGTTCGGAGGACTGGGAGAGCGGCTTGATGCGATGCTATCCTCCCGGGGCGCCTCGACGGACCAGGTCGCGCGGATGGAGAGCGAGTACGCAAGCATGGTGGACCGCTTGCTGGATGCGCCCAAGATCTACCGGGACTTCGCACTGCTGACCGGCAAGGAAGGCGGGCTGGGCGAGGAGATGTCGGCGGATGGCCGGCCGGATCTCGTGTTCCAGGAAAACGTGGCCCGTTGGTGCGTCGAGGCGGGATTCCAGCAGCCCAACGTGACGAAGTCCATCGAGGACATCGAGGGCGTGGAAGACTACCAGATGGTCTTCGCCTTCATCCGGATCGACGAGGGCGACCTGCCGCGGTTGTCGAACCTGCTAAAGGACTTCGAGCGCCGGGGACTGATCATCCGGGAGCTGGAGTTGACGGGATACCGGGACAGCGCGCGGGTTTCGGCGAACATCGGAGTCGGCCAAATCGTCGAGACATTTTTTCAAGACACACCGGCGCGCCGTCGCAGAAGGACGTAGGACTCGGACATGAGCAACCCTTCGGTCGAAAAAAAACTGATGATGGCGAACATCGTGCTGTTCGCGGTGATCGGCTTGCTGGCGGTCGTCGTGCTGACGGAGGATCGCACGGTGCCCGCCCCCCCGCCAGCCAAGGAAGTTCGGGAGGTACTGGCACGGGTGAAGCCCGATCCGGATGACCGCCGGGTCACGGCGGAGCACGCTGCCTTTGGGCGGGCGCCCATCTTCGACACGCTGATTCCGATTCCCACGGCGGTTTCGGTTACGGGCAGCGAGCCTGCGCCC
>CAYTRP010000330.1:0-4657 GCA_964440195.1 uncultured Candidatus Sumerlaeota bacterium | reverse complement strand
CATGTGCAGGTCGCCGAGATGGTGATCGAGAAGGCCAAGCGCCTCGTCGAGCACGGCAAGGACGTCGTCATCCTGCTCGACTCGATCACGCGCCTCGGGCGGGCCTACAACACGGTGACGCCGGCCTCGGGCAAGGTGCTCTCGGGCGGCATCGACGCCAACGCGCTGCACAAGCCCAAGCGGTTCTTTGGGGCGGCGCGCAACGTGGAGGAGGGCGGGTCGCTGACCATCGTGGCGACGGCGCTCATCGAGACCGGCTCGCGCATGGACGACGTGATCTTCGAGGAGTTCAAGGGGACGGGCAACATGGAGGTGAACCTGGATCGCAAGTTGAGCGACCGGCGCATCTTCCCGTCCATCGACATCATGCGCTCGGGCACGCGCAAGGAGGAGCTGCTCATCGACGAGAAGCACCTGCAGCGCATCTGGCTGCTGCGCAAGATCCTGAACGAGTTGAACGTCGTCGAGGCCGCCGAGTTCCTGCTGGGCAAGCTCAGCAAGACGGAGAGCAACGACGACTTCCTGGACACGATGAACCAGTAGGCACAGCGGGGCCAGCAAGCACGGCGGGGGAGGGTGGCGGCATGGCCCTCCCCTCCGCTTCAGATGCCGAAGCCGTCCGTGATGCCCTTCGTGTCCCCGATGGGTATGCGGAGGGTGAATCGCGTCCATTCCTCGGGGGTGCGCTCGCACGCGGCGGAACCATTGTGGGCGCGCGCGACCTGGTCGACGACGAACAGCCCGAGCCCGGAGCCCTCGATGCCGCGCGAGCTGGTGCTGCGGCGGTAGCGCTGGAAGATGTAGGGGATTTCGTTGGGTGGTATGCCGGGGCCCGTGTTCTCGATCATGAAGACGGCGTCGTTGCCCTGCCGCGCCAGGGACAAGCGCGTCCGGCCCCGTTCTTCGGAGTACTTGGCGGCGTTGTTCATCAGGTTGCAGATCGCGCGAAACAGGAGGTGCTCGTCCCCCATGACGGGGGTGCCGAGGTCCTCGATCCCGCACTCCACATGGATGCAGCGGCGTTCGAAATCGCCGTGGACGACGCGTAAGGCGTCCTCGACGACGTTGCGGAGGTTGATGGGCTGGGGCAGGATCTCCAGCTTGCCGGATTCGGCGCGCGCCTGGGCGAGGTAGTTGTCGAGGAGCCCGACGATGCGCTGGCAGTTGCGGATGATCTTGTCGCAGTAGTCCCTTGCCTGCGGGCTCACGGCGCCCGTCTTGCGGTCGACGATGAAGGACGCAAACCCGAGGATGCTGTTCAGGGGCACCTTGATGTCGTGCGTGATCATGCGCACCATGTCCTGGCGCATCTGTTCGGCTTCTGCCTGGGCAAAGACCTTTTCGATGCTCGCGATGAGCATGTCGAGTTCGAAGGGCTTCGTGATGTAGTCGGCGACGCGGTTGTGGATGGCCTCGATGGCGGAGTGGGTGGTTGCGTGGCCCGTGATGACGATGATGGCCGCGCCGGGCAGGTGGTGGGAGACGAAGTCCATGACCTCGAGCCCGTCGACGCCGGGCATCCGCAGGTCGGTGATGATGAGGTGATAGGACTTTTCCCGCAGGAGGCGCAGCCCTTCCTCGCCGCCGACGGCCGCATCGACCTCGTATCCCTCCTCGCGCAGCAACTCGGTCAGGCTGCGGGCAAGGCGCTCCTCATCATCGATCACCAGGATCTGACGGCTCATGGGGCCCTCTTCCGGCTTCAGGCGATGATTCCCGATAAGCATAGTCATGCGGGGGGTAAAGGGGAAGGATGAACCGGAGCGCCAAACTCCAGGACGTTCTCAAAGCCGCAATCGCCGCGTTGCCACCGGCGGCGGCATCCTCGACTGAAGCACAAGGATGGCGAAGGGCGGTCCGGTGCTTTCTGCTTGCCAACCCCGCCCCGCTCTGCCCTATACCCCTGCTCCCCGCATGTGGGCGGTTAGCTCAGCTGGTTAGAGCGCAGCGTTGACATCGCTGAGGTCACTGGTTCGATCCCAGTATCGCCCACCATCCTCCCAACTTTCCCCCGTCTGTCTGGTCCGGTTTTCCCGTCAGGGGTGGTGACGGGTACAGAAAAAGGCATCCGTGAGTCACCCCTGCCATGGGCCTTCGAGCGCGCAAGCCTTTCCAGACCTGGGGGATCGCCTTTATCTTTGCCGTCCGGTGGTTTATCTCCTTCTTTGTCGCCTTCCGGTACGGATGGGATTGACCGCCCAGTCAGTGTAGTGGACAAAATGGGTCTCAGGGAGATTAAGGGTCGGCATTGTCCGGGCCATTATTGATGTCCGAGGATCGATTGGATCGCAGGATCTACTGACTTTGCGGGAGACCCCAGTGGCAGTGACCATCGGCGTACCGGCGGAGCGCGTGCCTGGAGAGCGACGGATGGCACTCGTGCCGGAGGTTGCGGCGCGGCTCATCAAGCTTGGTGCCGCGATTCGTCTGGAAGCGGGAGCGGGGATCGGCGCGCAGATTCCGGATGCGGAGTTTGCCGGTTGCGAGATCGTCGCCGACGCGGCGGCGGCGGTGAAGGATGCGGATGTTGTGCTAGTCGTCCAACCTCCGCCGGTGTCGTTGCTCGAGCACCTGAAACCCGGCGCGGTGGTGGTGGGCTACATGCAGCCGTATGCGCGGCACGAGCTGGTGCGGGGATTGCGGGACCGAAAGCTGACAAGTTTCGCGATGGAGTTGATTCCCCGCATTTCGCGCGCGCAGTCGATGGACGCGCTGTCCTCGCAGGGGGCGATTTCCGGCTACAAGGCCGCGCTGATCGTGGCAAACACGCTGGACAAGTTCATGCCGATGCTGACGACGGCCGCGGGGACGATACGCCCGGCGCATGTCCTCGTCATCGGCGCGGGTGTCGCGGGGTTGCAGGCGATTGCGACCTCCCGGCGCCTGGGCGCGGTGGTCGAGGCGTATGACGTGCGCGGCGCCACGCGCGAGCAGGTGGAGTCGCTGGGCGCGCGCTTCGTTGACACGGGGGTGGTGGCGGATGGCGCGGGGGGGTATGCGCGCGAGTTGAGCGACGAGGAGCGGGCGCGGCAGAAGGAAGTGCTGGACAAGCGCATCGCGGCGATGGACGCGGTGATCACGACGGCCGCGGTGCCGGGCCGGCCCGCGCCGAAGATCATCACGCGCGATGCCGTCGAGCGGATGAAGCCGGGGTCGGTGATCGTCGACATCGCGGCGGAGAGCGGCGGCAACTGCGAGCTGACGCGGCCGGGCGAAACCGTCGTGCATGGCGGGGTGCGGATCGTGGGTCCCCTCAACATTCCCTCGTCATTGGCCACGCACGCGAGCGCCATGTACGCGCGCAACCTGCTGAACTTCCTGCAACCCGCCATCAAGCCCGGCGGCCTCTCCATCGATTGGGAGGACGAGGTGTTCTCGAACGCGGTGCTGACGCATGATGGCCTGATCCGGCACGAACCAACGGCCAAGGCCGTCGAAGGGGCTCCCACATGATCGAAGGTTTCATCGCGCTCTATATCTTCATGCTCGCCGCCTTTCTGGGGTACGAGCTGATCCGGCGGGTGCCGGTGATCCTGCACACGCCGCTGATGTCGGGTTCCAACTTCGTGCACGGGATCGTGCTGATCGGCGCGATGGTGGCGTTGGGCCAGGCGCAGACGCCGCTGGAGCAGGCGGTGGGATTCGTCGCCGTGGTGCTCGGCGTTGGCAATGCGGTCGGCGGCTATGTGGTCACGGTGCGGATGCTGTCGATGTTCAAGAGCAGCGCGAAGGGTCGATGAATGTTCCTCGTCAACCTCACCTATTTCACGGCGGCGGTTCTGTTCATCCTGGGGCTGAAGCAAATGTCCTCGCCGGTGACGGCGCGGCAAGGGATCGTCGTGGCGGGCATCGGGATGGTGCTTGCGACGCTGGTCACGTTTTTCCATCCGAAGATCCACGGCTTTGAGAACTATGCGCTGATTATCCTGGCCATCGTCATTGGAGGCATCATCGCCTGGTGGAGCGGCCAGCGCGTGGCCATGACGGACATGCCGCAGATGATTGCGCTGTACAATGGCATGGGCGGTGGCGCGGCGGCGGGCATTGGCGTCGTGGCGTTGTTGCAGGGCAAGGACATGTCCCTCGCGATCCAGGCCATCGCGACCGCCGGTGTTCTCATCGGCGCGATTGCCTTTTCCGGATCGCTCATCGCCTATGCAAAGCTGCAGGACATCATCCGCAGGGCGATGCGCTTTGCCGGCCAACAAGCGTTGAACACGGCTGTCTTGATCGCGACGGTTTTGATCGGGTTGTGGATCGCGCTGAGCGGCAACGACGTCAGCCATCCGCTCCTTGCGGCCTTCGTGGTGCTTTCGCTGCTGTTCGGGGTGCTGATGACGTTGCCCATCGGGGGCGCGGACATGCCGGTCGTGATTTCGCTCTACAACGCGATGACGGGCCTGGCGGTGGGCTTCAAGGGCTTGGTTTTGGACAATCCCGCGTTGATGATCGCGGGTATTGTCGTCGGCGCGGCGGGCACATTGTTGACGCGGCTGATGGCCAAGGCGATGAACCGCTCGGTGAGCAACGTGTTGTTCAGTGGCTTTGGCGAGACGAGCGCGGTCACGGCGGCGGACAACGGCGGAAGCCTGAAACCGATCGAGGCCTCGGACGCGGGCGTCATGCTGGCCTTTGCGGAGAAGGTCATTGTCGTGCC
>CAYTRP010000329.1:2775-4665 GCA_964440195.1 uncultured Candidatus Sumerlaeota bacterium | reverse complement strand
GTGTTCCAGGCGCAGACGAAGCGTTTCCCCATCCGCCACGTGACGGGGCGCGAGATTGTCGCGGTCAGCGCAACCACTTCTTCCCGGCGCACGGAGCAGGACACCGCCGTGTTGACGCTTCATCTCGAAGGCGGCGCGATCGCCCAATGCCTCGTTCTTGCCGACGCCGCCGAGACGGCAAGCATCGAGGTGACCGCGGAGGGGGGAGCAGCCCGGTTCGAGCGCTACAGGTCCTCGCACCTCGAGGTGTATGGCAAGCGCGCGGGCGGATTTGCCGAGCGGCTGCAGGCGACCGCGCGCGCGGCCATTTCCTTTCCCCACCATCTCCGCCGCCTGCGTCATCCGTGGAACGAGCCATCCTTCGCCATCGCCCTTGAATCGTTCATCCAGTGCGTGCGCGACGGCTCGCCTCCATCGCCCGGCGTGATCGACGGTTTGCGCTCGATGGAGGTCCTGGCCGCCGCCGAAGCCTCCGCCTTGAGCGGTTCCCTCACGCGGGTGTCATCCCCACGAACAATGAACCAGGAGACCGGAGCAACCGCATGACTCCCAGGCTTTCCGCCATCGCCATCACGCCCGACAATTACGGGACGATTCGCGCAATTGTCCGTGCGGTTGGCCGACAAGACATCGCCAGCGACATCGAGCTGGTCATTGTGGGACCTCCGCGCGAGCGGCTTGGTATTGTCGAGAAAGACCTCGCTCCATTCGCACGGGTGACGTTTGTCGCAATGCCGGGATTCGGCGACACGCCCTCCCATCGCGCCGCCGGAATACGCGCCGCTTCGGCAAGCATCATTGTGTTGCTGGAGGAGCACTGCTTTCCCGCGGCGGGATGGGCGCGGGCGCTGCTGGCCAGGCATGAGGGTGATTGGACGGGTGTGGCGCCGCTGGTCCTGAATGGCAATCCCGCCACAAGCGTGAGTTGGAGCAATTTCCTCATGGAATACGGGGGATGGCTCGCCGTTCCTTCCGCGCAACCCTTGCACCATGTTCCCGGCCACAATAGTTCCTACAAGCGTGCGCCGTTGATAGAGTACGGCAACCGCCTGGAGCAGATGATCGCCTCGGAAAGCGCCATGCAGCTCGACCTTGGAGGCAAGGGTCATCGGTTTTGTGTCGAACGAGAGGCGACAGTGTACCACCTCAATCCATCGAAGCTGCTCCCTTCGGTGTCACTCGCGCATTGGGGAGGCCGTCTGTATGCGTCCAACCGCTCGCGAGAGTGGCCAATGGCGCGCCGGCTCTTTTACGTGGCCGCTTCTCCGCTGATCCCCCTTGTTCGTTTCGCCAAGATCTGGCCCGTCTGGAGGGGGACTGGTCGCACAAGGCCTTCGACAGTGTCCCTGATTTCCCCGCTTTCGCTGCTACTCGTCGCCAACGGATCTGGAGAGATGATGGGGTACCTCGCGGGAGAAGGCGCGGCCGTCCGCAGGACCTCGCGCATGGAATTCAAGCGCCGCCACTACATGTCGCGCAAAGACCGCCTCGCCCGCCCCGTGGGCGAGGTGCTTCGGCCTGAATCGCCATGAGGGCCCCGCTCGAATTCTCGGTCGTCATCGCGACCCACGGACGGCTTGAGAAGCTCAAGCGCTGCCTCAGCGGCCTTGCCGCATTGGAGTTCCCCCCCGATTCCTTCGAGGTCATCGTCGTTGACGATGGGAGCCCGCGCTCCGTCGGGCACGCGCTCGGTTCATGGAAGCCGGGTGCGCTGCGCTTCCATGTCCTGCGGCAACAGAATCGGGGGCCCGGCGTGGCCCGCAACACTGGCGTGCGCGAGGCCTCGGGGCGCTGGATCGCCTTCATCGATGACGACTGCATACCGGACAGCCAATGGCTTGCAGCCCTCGGGTCCGCTCTCGCGGAGCATCCCGGCGCCATGGTGG
This sequence comes from uncultured Candidatus Sumerlaeota bacterium, assembly GCA_964440195.1. Classification (GTDB taxonomy): domain Bacteria; phylum Sumerlaeota; class Sumerlaeia; order SLMS01; family JAHLLQ01; genus CAYTRP01. The sequence goes on along the minus strand of CAYTRP010000329.1, from coordinate 2,779 downwards.
GGGG
>CAYTRP010000329.1:1899-2765 GCA_964440195.1 uncultured Candidatus Sumerlaeota bacterium | reverse complement strand
GTCAACGGCTACCCCCTCAGCCTGTATGACAATGCGAGCTGGCTGTTGCTGGACTATCTGTACGATTATTGCGCCCGCACTCCCGGTTCGCCGCGCTTCTTTGCAACGATGAACATGGCCCTCTCGCGCGAGCGCTTTCTGGAGATGGGCGGATTCGACGAGACCCATTCATTCCTTGCCGAGGATCGCGAGCTCTGCGAGCGTTGGATGATCCGGGGGGGCGCCTTTCACTTTGAATCCTCCGCTCGCATTTATCACTACCACGGCCTGACTTTCCGGCGATTCTGGCGCCAGCACAAGAGATACGGTCGCGGTGCCCGGAGATTTCACCTCGCCCGGGCCGCACGGCGCAGCAGCCGCCTGCGACTCGAACCGTTGCGCTTCTACCTTGGGCTGGTTCTCCACCCCCTTGGCAAGCGCCCGCGTCCACGGCGCGCGCTCGCCCTGGCCTGGTGCCTCCTCCTGTCGCAGGTTGCCATGGTGGCCGGATACTTCCATGATTGGTGGGTGGCCAGGTGACGGGCGCACCGCGCGGGGAACTGTATCGGCCCAAAGCCTCGAGAATCAGTTGAGCCGCGCGAAGCACGTGTGCTCGCCTCCGCATCAACTCTCCCAGCGTGGGGTTCACCCGACATGACCGTTGCCCATCCCGAGACACTCATCGATCCGGCCAGCGCCCGCTTCCCGGACTTCATCAATGTCCGCAGCGACACCCAGACTCTCCCGACGCCGGAAATGCGCCGCGCCATTGCCGAGGCCGATCTCGGCGACGACACCTATGGCGAGGATCCTTCGGTCAATCGCCTCGAAGCACTCGCGGCCGAGATGACGGGCATGGAGGCCTCCCTCCTCGTCCTCAGCGGCAC
>CAYTRP010000329.1:0-1889 GCA_964440195.1 uncultured Candidatus Sumerlaeota bacterium | reverse complement strand
GCAACCTCGTCGCCCTCATGACTCATGCCCATCCCGGTGACGAAGTGCTGCTCGATGTCGAGTCCCACATCTTCTACTATGAAGTCGGCAACATGGCCCAGGTCGCCGGGCTCATGCCCATGCCCGTCGCCGCTCCCGGCGGCATGATGGATCCCGATGCGCTCCGCCACGCGATCCGCAAATCCGACCTCCACTACCCCTCCGCGAAGGTGCTGTGCCTCGAGAACACGCACAACCGCAGTGGCGGCCGGCTCATGCCGCTCGGGCTTCACAACGAATTGTGCGGTATTGCGCATGAGAATGGCCTCAAGGTCCATCTCGACGGTGCCCGCATCTTCAACGCGGCCATCGCGGCAAAGGCCCCGGTCTCCGCCTTCACCAAGAACGTGGACTCGCTCATGTTCTGCCTGAGCAAGGGACTTGGCTGCCCTCTGGGGTCGATGCTCTGCGGATCGCGGGACTTCATCAACCGCGCCCAGCGGGCTCGCAAGTCCCTGGGCGGAGGCATGCGCCAGGCCGGCATCATCGCCGCCGCCGGCATCCATGCCCTTGAGAACCACGTCGAGCGGCTTGCCGACGATCACGCCAGCGCCCGCCGCCTTGCGGAAGGGATCAACCGCATCCCCCGCCTCTCGGTCGAGATGCACACCGTCGAAAGCAACATGATCTACATCGATCACCGCGAGACCGGTCTCGCAAACGATCAGTTCCTCGGTCTGCTCAAGAAAAACGGCATCCTCGCCAGTGGCCGCCCCCCCCACGAGGTCCGCGTCGTCACCAGCCTGCATCACACGCCCGAAGTGGTGGAAGAAGCCCTGCGCCGGATTCGCCGGGCCATTGAGAGCCTCGGGTAAACTGCGCTCGTCAAGCTGTCCTTCGCCCCCCGGTCCGTTGCAATCCGACCGGGGGGCGCTCTTGTTGAACCGCCCCCGCGCGGCGATCAGGTGCCGACTCTGTCGACACCATCGCCGATCACGCCCAGTTGGTCTATGTTTACCCGATGGCAAACTTCATCGAGTACGACAAGATCATCATCGATCCGCCCATGATTTGGGCCTCGCGACTTTCCACACTTCAGGGCTTGGACTACAAACAGCGAAACCAACTCGCCCAATACCTGCACGATGCCGTCCGTCGGGAACTCGAGAAAGACTACCAAATCGTCAACGAGTCCGGTCCCGGAACCCTCCGCCTGCGCATGGCCATCACCAAACCCCAAGGTTCCCTCGTGGTGCTCGACACCACATCGACCATTGTCCCCCACGGGCGAACCCTCACCGCCTCGACCTCCCTCCTGTCGGATGAGGACATCGCCCTCGGTCGCGCCCGTTTCGAAGCCGAGATGGTGGACACCCAGACAGGCAGACGCGTCATGGCCGCAGTGGACGAGCGCCTCGGCGCCAAGACCACCGGCAAGATGCTTCAGAAGTGGGGGGACATCCATCAGGCCTATGGCTACTGGGCCGAAAAGCTCCGTCTCGGCCTCCAGCGCGAGCGCCTGCGCGACGGCGCAGTCGTTCTTGGCCGGCGATAGCCACCCATCAATCGCGGTCGCCGCTCCATGAGTGTCTGATATTATTATTGTTGAACTGGCGCGCCCGGAGGGATTCGAACCCCCGACCTTTGGAACCGGAATCCAACGCTCTATCCAGCTGAGCTACGGGCGCGCGGTCAGGACGCGGAGGGTCGGCAGCGGCGGGGGGCTGGTCAAGGGCAATGGCGCGTATCCGATTCGGTGAGGCGCCTCCGTGGTCCTCTCCTGTTTTTTCAGGGAGTTGCGGCTCCTCCAAACCCGGCGGGAGCAACTCCAGGATGCGCCCGATTCGCGCTACTTGGTCCAGCCATCGGTGCCGGGCAGGCGCTCGATGGCACCGCGCAGGCGTCCGGCG
>CAYTRP010000328.1:0-4668 GCA_964440195.1 uncultured Candidatus Sumerlaeota bacterium | reverse complement strand
GCCGGTCAAGCTTGACACACCACACACCTCGCGTTCCACTCTCGTCATCTTGAGCAGGTCTGTCTCGTGGTGGGGGCTCATTCGATGTGTTTTCATCGTGCGCAAAGCGCCAACACCCTCGGCCCCGGCGTCGTCGGCCACCTGCTGCATGCGCGCACGATCAGCCCGGTGACGTTTGTGGCGGTTGATAGGTGGTTTGCCTATGATCAAGTCGGTTCCATTCTCGCGGAGACCGACGCGGACGGGGAACTCGCCGCGACGCATCACGCCGACGCCTGGGGCAACCGGCTGGAGGATGAGGACGAAAGTTGGGGACATTATGTAACTACGATCACGACCCCCGATGGGAGAACACTTCTTTATGACCAATACATCACGCCAGTTCCCATTTACGGACGCTTCTAATTTTATGAGTGCGAGATCTGACAAATTGACGGGTGCTATGTTGACCCTCGGGGGATTGTTCCTCATCGGGGCAATTGGCAGAACAACGTGGATATACACGACCGTTTCCCTTTATACAGACAGGCCGCCGGGCATTGTCGATTGGCTGGCTATCCCCCTACTCTTAACGGTCGGTCTTGCACTCGTTTACCATGGAGTTCGGCTAGTCGGATCGGCTTTTCGAAGAACGAGGCAGGATGGGAGCTGAGAAATGGATATCTATTCCCTGGTTGAAATGTTGCGATCCGAGAACATTTCGTTCATCATTACTTCAAGTCGCCCGGATTACATAATGGTTTCCGTCTTCACGCCTGGCGAGTTTTGGGAGATTGAATTCTCACAAGAAGGAGAAATTCTTGTTGAAGTATTCAAATCCGATGGGACGATACATTCAAATGGTGACGCCATCGCAAGAATTCGTGAGATGATAGCGGATTACAATCGTGAGGAGTAAGACAGTCGTTGGGAGTCGAAAGATGGCGGTGATGTCGCGGAGGAAAAACAACCCGATGTGGACGCGGCTGGAGCGCAATTGGATGGCGGCCTCGGCGTTGGTGCCGGGGTTCGAGCCGTCGCAGGTGACGGGGGTGCGGCTGCGGCACACGCCCTCGGGCGAGGCGATGTTAAGGAGAGCAAACCGTGCGTAGACTAACGTCATGCTCATTGGGAGAATGTTCAATTTTGAAATCGGCATTAAGGAAGATCATGATTGTTATAGGGATACTAGTAGGTGCCGTGAGCATGATGATTGGATTTGGGTTCGTGCTCGCTTCATTCGCTGGAGTCATTGCTATTTTATCAGTGGATTCCGCCGACATGCAGGTCGAATATCTTCAAACGGCAGCATTTGCTTTGATCCTGGGCTTTTTACTGATCGCTCTACCCGTTTTCATCGCGTGGAGGTATTCGACACCGAGATGAATTCCACCTGCCATACCCCTTGATACACCCGTGCCGAACACCTATCTGACTGGGCGGAGAAGAGGCAGGGTGCCCATCAGGGGAGATCGTAGCGGCAGCACCTTGACCATCGGCGTGCACGGCACGGCGGGGGACTTCGACCAACAGGACGGCGACGAAAACCCGATGTGGACGCGGCTGGAGCGCAATTGGATGGCGGACGTGGCGTTGGCGCCGGGGGGGTGGCTGCGGCACACGCCTTCGGGCGAGGCACAGAGCGGGCGGCATTGAGGCCTCATCTCTGCGCGGGGAAGAGGCAGCGGGCAGGATGCCCGCGCCACCTTGAGTTCTTGAAGCATGGCGGTCCTTGCCACCGCCGTGGGGCGGACATTTCCATTGCCGAAATCCTCGGCCTGGGTAAGCTCCCTCTAGACTGTGCCGCTTTATTCTTTGCCGCCGCCCAGGAGACTGCCATGGAAGGGAACCCGCTGGAAACCCCTGATCGTCGCGTGTTGCTTGCTGGTCTTGGCGGTTTGGCCGCCGGGGCTTTTTTCGTTCCTTCGCGTGTCCAGGCGGGCCCGCTGACGCCGCCGGGTCCTCCGGCATCCACTGAGAAGCCACTGTCCAGCATAGAGCCCCGCACCGCGCTCGGCCCAGAGACGACACCCGGCAATGCGACGGCCCTCTTCCGGATCACAGCGCCCGGCTCCTACTACCTGACCGACAATCTTGCGGGCGAACAGTTCAAGTACGCCATCGCGATCGAGGCTTCGAATGTGGCGCTGGATCTCAACGGTTTCGAGATCAGCGGATCGGGGCTGGATGTGCATGACTATGCGGCGATCCGCGTCTTTGGTTCCGTGTCGAATGTGCGGATCGCGCGAGGGTCCATCGTGAATTGGCCGGGTCCGGGAATGGATGCAAGGGAGGCACCGTGGATTGCGGTGAGCGGACTCGGCGTCTTTGGATCCGATCATGCGGATGCCATAGCGGTAGGGGCGCACGGACATGTGCATGATTGCATTGCGGCTTCGCGTTTTGTCGCCGTCGTTGCTGGTCCGGGATCGCGTGTCGAGAACTGCCGCGCGTCTTCCCTGAACGGAGACGGGATTCAAATCGGCGAAGGCGGGCAGGTGTTGAACTGCTCGGTCCTGAATGGTTTTGTCTCCGGCGTGAGAGTCCTGGGTGCCGGAGCGCATGTCGTTGGTTGCGACATTCGCGGTGTCGGAGTCGTGGCGGGAGCGGGTGTGTTTGTGTCCGTTGGATCGGACAGCGTGATCGAGGGGAACGTCATCACGGCAAGCGTCGTTGGCCTGAGGGTAGAAACAGCGGGAAACCTCGTCATCGGAAATCGGCTCCGTGCAAACGTCACCGATTGCAACATCGTGGCGGGCAACAAGGTGGGGGAGATCATCACGGCCCCCGATTCCGATGCGATTCTTGGTTCCGCGGGCGGTGCGGGGGTCGGGACGACCGATCCCTACGCCAACATCGTCTTTTAGCATGGTTCGCGGGGGCCCTCCGGTTGCGGCACTTCGCGCCGGGAGGGCCCCCTTCGATGAGTGTCCACCATCTGGCCTGGGATTTTTGGAAGTCCCGTGGCAGAGTTTGCTGCCACCCCACGGGCCTTGACACGTCCGGGGGGCGCTCCCCCAATTGCGGTCCCTCCCGGACCCCTCTCGTGACGGGGCCGGAGAGCGGAGAAAGCGGCCATGGCTCTCATCGTACAGAAGTTCGGCGGGGACGCCCTTGGGGACAAGGGGAAGGGGAAGCGGGCAGAGCATGGCGACCTGACGCTGGGCGGGTTGGTGGTGGAGAAGTTTCGCCGGGTGGCGGAGATCGCGGCGCGCTCGCGGGCCGAGGGGAATGATGTCGTCGTGGTGGTGTCCGCCATGGGCGACACGACGAATCGGCTCTTGAGAATGGCGAACGCGCTGGGAAGGAATCCGGCGGCGCGCGAGTTGGACATGTTGATGACGACGGGCGAGCAGATGTCCACGGCGCTGCTGGCGATCGCGCTGGAGGAGGCGGGGTGCCCGTCGCGCAGTTTCACGGGACCGCAGGTGGGGATTCGCACGGACGAGGTGTTTGGCCAGTCGCGCATCCGCGAGATTCATTGCGAGCGGCTGCGTCAGGCCATCGGCGACGGCCTTGTTCCCATCGTTGCCGGCTTCCAGGGTTCCACCGAGAACGGCGAAATCACGACGCTGGGGCGCGGCGGGAGCGACATCACGGCGGTGGCGCTGGCGGCGGCGCTGGGCGCGGAGGTGTGCGAGTTCTACAAGGACGTTGACGGGATCTTCACGACGGACCCGCGCATCTGTCCCTCGGCGCGCAAGATCGACCGGATCTCCTTTGACGAGATGCTGGAGCTGGCGAGCCTGGGCGCGGGGGTGCTGCACTCGCGCTCGGTGGAATTCGCCAAGAACTACGGGATCGCGCTGCATGTGCGGAGTTTCCTGCACGACGCGCCCGGGACGCTGGTGACGCCCCCCTCGAAGGAGAGCGAAATGGAAGACATGCGGATCAGCGGTGTGGCATTCAGCCGCGACGAAGCGCGCATCACTCTGGCGGGCGTGCCCGACCGTCCGGGTATCGCGGCGCAGGTGTTCAGCCGCATTGGCGACGCGGGAATCGCGGTGGATGTGATCCTGCAAAACACGGCGCGCGACGGGCGCAACGACATCAGCTTCACGGTGACGAAGAACGAGTTCAAGAAGGCGACGGCGCTGTGCCACGAGATCGCGAAGGAAATCGGGGCGGAGGAAGTGGTCACGGACGAGAAGGTCGCGAAGGTGAGCGCCGTGGGCGTGGGGATGCGCAGCCACACGCAGATCGCGTCGCGCATGTTCGGCGCGCTGGCGGAAAAGAGCATCAACATCCAGATGATCACGAGCAGCGAGATCAAGATCAGCGTCGTGATCAACGAGAAGGACCTGGAGGAAGCGGTGCGAGTGGTACACGACGCGTTCGCGGAAGCGCCGGTGGGGTGAGGGGAATGGGGGGAATGGTCTCCCTCGTCCACTTGGAACTGCCGCCCAAGTCCGCTGCATCTCTCTCGTAGGAGAAGTGTCATGGGTGCCCCCATCCGTGGCGTTGAATTGCCGTACTGGAAGGAGGCCAAGAAGCTTGTCCTTCGGGCCCACGCAGCCTCACCCCCACTGGTCCTCATCGGTTGGGACGTCGCCTTCACGCCCGATGGACCCCTCCTGGTCGAAGCCAATCCCGCCCCACAGGTCGACTTTGCCCAGATCGCCAATCAAGAATCGATCATGAGCGAAGAGTTTCTGGAGCTACTCCTCTCCACCCCCGGCGAAACGAAGC
>CAYTRP010000327.1:0-4673 GCA_964440195.1 uncultured Candidatus Sumerlaeota bacterium | reverse complement strand
CGATATCGGCACGGTGGTGATGACTGGCGCGGGCTGGGAGGTCGATGAGTTCGAGGGGGCATGGATCTTCCCCGACGCGGACACCAACAAGCCCGGCGCGCGGATGATCGACACCAACACGGCCACGGCCATCACGCCGACCGCGCCCTGGGACAGCACGCCGCAACCGGGCGACAAGTTCCTCATTGCCGGGCTGCCGGTGGCCGGGCTGCCCGCGCTGGTCGAGGAGAAGATTCCGTTCGCCGGAACGAAGCTCTATATCGACCCGGACGGGACCGCGATTGGCACGACCCAGATTCTCATGCGCTTCATTTCGTTCAACGTTTCGGTCGTGTTCAACGTCGACGCAAAAACGTTCGGCGAGGACGAGGACGGACCCAGCGGCGTCTACGGGCGCGGCGAACTGCTGATCTCCGGGCAAATCCGGCTGGAGGCCGACCGGCCGGACGAATGGCGGCAACTCAAGCGGCTCGACAAGCTCAACATCCGGATCGAGAAGGAAGGCACCGAACTAGCGCCCGGCACCCGGAAGCGGGCGCGGATCGACCTGCCGAAGGTGTTCTGGACGGAACGGTCGAAGGACACCCGGAACAACAACCTGACGCAGACGATGGCGTTCCGGAGCATCCTGCCGGTCACGTTCCATGTCCGGAACGGGTTGCCGTCCCTGCCGTAGTCAACGGGGCGGGCATGCCGCCCCACGAGGTGAACGATGCCGAAGAAGAAGGCGAGCGAGGTCGTCGAGAAGCCCACGCCACCGGTCGTCACCGGGCACATCATCAAGCCCCGGTACCGGGAGTTTGAATGCGATTGGGTGGACCTGGAGGAGGGTGAGGAGCCGTTCAAGGCGACGATACGGACCAACCTGTCCTTTGCCGAGGTGAACGAGCTTCCACCGGTAACCAGCCTGACCTACGCCGAGACGTGGGAGCTAATGGCGCCACACATCACGTCGTGGAACCTCGTCGCCTATGTCCATGAGACAGGCGAGGTGGAGCCGGTACCGCCACCCGCCGAGGCTGGCGTTGATGTGTTCAGGGCGACTGATCCGCTGTATTCGCAGTGGCTCTACGTGACGCTTCAACTCGCTCATCAAGGCGGGGTCAACGGGGTACTTGAACGAAAAAACGCCTCTGGCCCATCAGGGGATGGGCCAGAGCACGAGAACTCCGACGACTAGGCGAGGACGTGGAGGTCCCGCCGCCGCCGCCTGAACTGTTCCCCTACATCCACTGGGATGTTTCGCCACTCCGGCCATGGGAGTGGCGACAGGCGGACGCGGAGGACTGGACGGAAGCGCAGGCTGTCCATGGCGCGATCGAGGAAGGCAAGCAGGATGCGCACGATGAGTACCAGGCGAACCTCGACCTGGCGAGGGACGTGAAGGCGGTGCAGGGATGAGCAAGAGTGAGATTTGTTGTTCCTCGTACAAGCGGCCGATCGCTGAGCGGCTCCCTGCTACGTCACAAAGACTCAACCAGAGAACTCAACGAGCCCACGCTGCGGGCTTGACGCTGGCTTCGCGCTGCTCTGCTCGCCGCTCGGCATTCTCTCGTCGGAAGAACTCTGTCGCTTCCTTGCTTGCCTTCCACACGGATAGCATCACGACCACGACAAACGCCATCCACACCGCGCTGATCGCCACGAGGACCCAGAACACCGTTTCAGATATTTCCATCTGGCATCGCTCCTTTCCTCGCCATCGTAGCGCATGGATCGGCGGTGGTGATTAATGAGCGAGCAACTAACCGTCACTATCACCGGCAAAGACAATGTTTCGAAGACCTTCACCGCGATTTCGGCTGGCGCTCAAAAGGCGGGCTCCGACATTGAGGGCGCCGGGAAGAAGGGCGCCAAGGGGCTGAATGACCTGGGCAAGGCGGCCCAGGAGAGCGCCTCCACGATGGAGCGCGTCAAGGCCGAGGCGACGGCCATTGGCGCGGCAATGGGCGTGGTGTTCGCTGGCGTGTCAAAGGCGGGCGCGGCATACAGCAATCAGGCACGGGAACTCGCTGCGCTTGAGCGAATGTATGGAGATAGCGCGAATCGGGTCATTGAGTACTCCGACGCTATCCAGGACATGACCCGATTCAGCGATGATGCGGCGCGACAGAGCGCGATGCTCTTCAACACCCTCAATGAGAACTTTGGCTTCTCGATCGATCAGATCGAAACGCTGATGCTGCGAGCGAGCGATATTGCCGAACTCCATGGCAAGACGCTCGTTGACACCACGCAGATGATCCAGAATGCACTCCGCGGCGAGGCGGAATACATCGAGCAGGTGGGCGTAAGTCTTCAGCAAAATTACGTTGCCGCCGAGTATGCCGCGCGTGGGCTGGGAAACTTCAACGCATTGGCAAGTGAGGCCGAAAAGGCTCAATTTCGCTATACCCTGCTTCTGGAGCAAACGGCGAACGCACAGGGATTCGCCGCCGAGCGGGCTGAGACGGCGGGGGGGCAATTCCGCCAATTCATCAATGTCATGCAGGACGGTGTGCAGGCGGTCGGCGGATTTCTTGGGCCGGTGGGGCAGGTAGCGGCCGAGATGGCCCCGATTGCGCTCTACGCGCCACTGGCGGGAGCGGCGGTCGGCAAACTGACTGAGGCATTGAGCAAGAGCGCCTCGGCGGCGAGGGCCGGCGGTCTGGCCATGGCTGGGTTGCGTGGCATCTTCAGCCCGCTCGGACTCGTGATGACCGGCGTCGTGGCGGTCGGCGGACTGCTTGCCGCGTCGTGGATGGACCAGAAGCAAAAGGCTGAAGACTACCGGGTGTCGCTGTCGTCGCTGGATGACACGCTGGAGATGCTGCGACGACGCGGAGACACGGCACTCGCCGATATTGGTCAGGACGCGAAGCAGACCGCTGAGGAAATCAAGGCGCTGCTGGAGGCGTACAGCGGTGAGGACATGACTCCGCCATCGCCTGGCGACTTCATGGGTGATGACCCGTTCGATACCCGGTACGCGGATGCGTTGGAGGCATACGAAAAGGCGATAGAGAGCGTTCAGAGTTCGGCTGAACTAGCCGGGCCTGTCATCGATAAGTTTAACGAGGCGCTCAACGATCCAAACATCAACGCCGAGGCGTTCCTGCGCTGGGCCGATGGGCTCTTGGAGGCCGCGAAGGTCACTGAGGGCGCGGAGGATGATGTTGCCGCTCTCCGCGAGATTCTGGAACGCCCGCTCAGCGACTTTTCCACCGCCACGACGGACGGCCTTAACGGCCTGGGCGATGCAGCCGAGGATGCGGCGGCATCGGTGCAGGAACTCCGGGATGTGTTCTCCGACATTCCGGGAATGCTGGACGATCTTCGCCTCGATGGCCAGGGACGGCTTGCCAACGACCTCGTAACCATCCAGCAGCAGTTCGAGGATGCGTTCACGACCTGGGAGCCGCCCAACCTCGCCGAGAAGATGGACGTGGGGTACCTCAACGAGGACTTCATCCCCACGGTCCAACTGAGTAAGGAAGAGATCGAGCAGCTCGGCCCGGTGTGGGAACGCATCATGAGCGGGATGCAAAATGACACGCTCGATACGACTCAGTACTGGCGCGACTTCACCGCGATCCTCAATGACCCCGCGCTGGATGCCGAGGGACGCCTTGCGGCCCTGACCGCTTTGGCATACGCCCAGTCCGAGTACATCGACCATGAAAAGGCGATGGTCGAGAGCCAGAAAGAGTTCCTTTCCAACGGCGAAAACGTCCTCCAGTGGTGGGAGAACTACACCGCCGCAATCAACTCCGGTGGCGCGGCGACGTTCGAGTCACAGGAAGCGCTCGATGCGTACAACGCTTCCATGGCTGAACTGGCGGCGTTCGGCGGCATGGTGGACTGGGCGCAGGACATGAACGCCGCTAGCGCCGCGCTCGACCAGGTGCTCCGGACGTATCAGCAGATCGACACACTCGCGCAACGGTCAGCGTCAGCCGGGACCATCGCCGAAAATCTCGTAGGCGAGCCGGGAGTGTGGTCCGAGATTGACAAGATGCTTTCCGATCACGTCATTACGTGGGAGGAATACAACGAGGCGGTCACCGCCGGTCACGCGATCCAGGAATCCAACCTCCGGGTGCAGGCGCAACTCAACGAGGTTCGCCGGGATCAGCTCCCCTTGCTCGCGGCGGAGCAGCTTGCCTACGAAGACAACATCGCCTACCTGACCACGCTGGAGCCGCTGGAACAGCGTCGGGCGCTCATGTTGCAGGACAGCGCGATCCAGTCACAGATCGCCGCGCAGTATAGCCTCGCGTATTCGGCGAGTTTGGGTGAAATCCCGCGCGATGTCGCCACTGAAATGATCGTGAACACCGCCAAGGCTGACCCGGCCATGGCGGACATCCTCGAAAAGATGGGGCTCATTCGCGAGGTGATGGGCGAAGACGGCGAGATGACGTGGGAGGTGAACTTCCCCAACGCCGACACAACCGTGAGCGCCATCAACCGAATGACACAGGCGTTCATTTACATGCAGGCGGCGGCGGCTGGTATCGAGCCAATCCAACTCGCCATCGACATCTACGGTGAGGAAGAGGCCCTCGAACTGCTGGGCATGGTCAAAAACGCGGATGGCACGTACTCGCGGGTTGGACTCGTGGCCGAAGACGAAGCGACGCCGGTCATCGAACGCGTCCTCCTCGACCTGAGCAACGCCGATGGCTCTCAGG
>CAYTRP010000326.1:0-4687 GCA_964440195.1 uncultured Candidatus Sumerlaeota bacterium | reverse complement strand
GGACGGAGAGAGCGGCGGCACCGCCCCGCTCGTACTGTTGGCCGATCCGGACCGGGTCGAAGTCGGCGCGAATGATGCCCTTGCTGGGCGATGCCTTCTTAACCTCGGCGATGAGGTGGGGCCCACCCGGGCAGCGAAGGGCCTTCTCAAGGGAAGGTGGCTCCGGAGTCGCGAGGGCTTCCGCCTTCAGTTGTTCCAGCGGGCGCGCACGGCGCAGGGCAGCAATTTCCGCATGCTTGGTGGCGAGGATTTGGTCGAGGATGTTCATCAAGTGGATCTCCCGGTCATGACGCCACCAACCGGTCCAGCAAGGCGGCGGCCTTGCCGGTGGACTGGACGTCGCGGGCCATTTCAACACCGGCGACGAGGCTCTCCGCCATGCCGGTGATCCACAGGGCGGCGGCGGCATTGAGATTCACGATGTCGGCTCGCGGTCCGGATTCGCCATCCAGGACGCGGCGCACGATGGCGGCGTTGGCCCTGGCGTCGCCCCCCACCAGATCCGACAACGTCGATGGCTCGATTCCCAGCGATCCCGGATTGATTTCCAGGTGGTGCCAATGGCCGCTGGCCTCGAGGCGCAGCGCCTGGGTCGGGCGCGTGGTGGTGATCTCGTCCATGCCGTCCTCGCCATGCACGACAAGGGCGCCGCGACAGCCCAACGTCGCCAGCGCGCGGATGACGGGTTCCATGAGATCAGGCGAGGCAACCCCGACAATCTGGTGCGAGGGACGGGCGGGGTTCGAGAGCGGGCCGCAGATGTTGAACAGGGTGCGAAGGCGCAGGCTCTTGCGCGCCTCGGCGGCATGTTTCATGGCGGGATGATAGGCGGGCGCGAAGAGGAAGCAGAAGTCATCGCGCAAGAGTCGCGCGGCGGCGGCTTCGGGGGGCTCGCCGATGGGGAATCCCAACTCGGCGAGCAGCTCGGCGCTGCCGCAGCGCGAGGAAGCGGAGCGGTTGCCGTGCTTGGCGACGCGCAATCCCGCCGCCGCGCAGACGAGCGCCGAGGTGGTGGAAATATTGAAGGTGTGCAGGCGGTCGCCGCCGGTTCCGCAGGTGTCGAGGATGACATCGGCATCGGCGGGGCGGGGAAACGGCGTGGCGTGGCGGAGCATGACCTCGACGAAGGTGCCAATCTCGACATCGGTCTCGCCGACGACGCGCAGAGCGGCGAGGAATGCCGCGATCTGGGGGGCCTCCGCCCGGCCCTCGAGGATTTCCTCGGCGACCGACCGCAGCATCGAGCGCCCAAGGCGCCGATTGGGATGGGTGGTCAGGTTGTTGATCGCTTCGATAATCTGGCCCATCGGCGGCTCCGCGCAAAGTCAGGTGGGGCAACCCGCCACAAAGTGCTTCGCGCCATCAAGCAAAACACCCGAGTCGTCACGCCACAACCGCGCCCCGAAGCCTCATCAAGCGTGGGAGGGCTGGCAAGGACTGGTTGCCGGGGGTAATCCGGAATGAGGACTGCCGCCTCACTGCCGGGTGGCCTCGTAAACCCCCATGGCGCAGGCCATCGCCAGGTTGAGGCTGCGGGCGCGCGCCTCCCGCATGGGGATGCGCAGGCGGCGGTCCATGCCCACCCACTCATGCACGGCGGGCGGGGCACCATCGGGCTCGTTGCCAAACAGGAGCAGGTCGCCGTCCCGAAACGCCGCCCCCGGCAGGAGTGCCGTGCCGCGCGTGGTGAAGAGCCAGCGTCGGCGGTCCTCCATGAGCGCGCGGAACGCGTCCCAGGCGAGGTGGACGCGCAAATCGAGATAGTCGAGATAGTCCATGCCGGAGCGGCGCAAGGAGGCGTCGTCGAGCCGGAAGGGGACGGGGCGGATGACATGGAGCGGGACCTCCATGGCGGCGCACAACCGGCCGATGGCACCGACGTTTTGGGGGATGCGGGGAGAGACGAGGACGACCTCGATGCGGGCCATCAGTCCGGGTACTCCGGATCGAAGGCATGGCGGAACTCGTAGAGTTGGTTGGGGCCATGCTCGACGACGAGCTGGAGTTCCCCGGCGTCGATGATTTCCTGGATCCCGGCGCGCTGGTTGATGGGGTGGTTGAACTCGATGGGGACGCGCAGGTAATAGCGAACGCCGCGTTGGCGGAAGAAGTCGAGGCGCTCGCGCATGGGCCTGCCCCAGACCTGCTGGACATCCCAGTCGTCGAGATGGACCAACTCGATGGAAGGATCGTAAAGGATGTGTCTATTGTCGTGGGTCAGGACCGCGGCATGGCGCGCGAGATCGTTCACGTCGTTCCACATGCGCACGTCCTCGCCAAAGCGCAATCCCCACACGGTGTCCGCGGGGAGTCCCGGATGGCGGAAGTGGTCGAGCGCGAAGGGATTGTAGTAGGCGCCATCCACCTGGCCCTCGGAGACGATCTTGAAGTTGAGCAGTCCCATCGCCAATCCGGGAACGAGACCCGCCGCGATGACGAGCGCCGCGAGGAGGAACTGGAGGAGTTGCTCGATCGTGGAGTCGACGCCGCGCAGGAAAACGAACGGAATCGCCCCGAAGAATGCCAGGGGCACGAGGATGGGGATGATCTGGTAGAGATAGAAATCGCCCAGAAGATAATGGAACGCGAGGAGGCAGAACAGGAGTGTGCCCGCCGAAAAGGCAAGCGTGCGGAGAACCCGCCAGGAGAGCGGGGACATTTCCAACTCGGTGGCCGCATGGCGGAAGGCGAGCAGCAAGACCACCAGGCCAATGCCCGTGAGCGCGAAACCGAGGGCGAGGGGCGCCATCTTGTAGGCGTGGGGCCAGATGAGCAGGCGCACCTCATGACCGAGGAAGCTTCGGGTGGGGAGGATTTGACCCGTCAGGACGTCGCGCTCGGGAACCGGTCGCGTGATGAGCAGGAGCATGCGCAGGCGATCGAGCCACAACCCGCGCGCGAAGGCGCCGTCCTCCTCGACCTCGCGGAAGGTTTCGAAGCCCTGCCAGAATTGCCAAGACGCCTTGAGGCGATGACGCAGTTGCGATTGGCGCTGGAAGCCGGGGGCGTTCTGGTCGCGCTCGGGGAGGCCCCGCTCGAGGTCGACGGCCTGCTCGGCGAGGCGGCCGATGCCGTCACCGTGGCGGAACCATTCGAGGTGCGCGCTGTCGAGGACCTCGGGATTGATGCGGACGCTGCCGGGAAAGAGTTTCGGGAAGAAGGCGTACACCGGATTGCCCGTGAGGACATAGTTCCGGACGTGCCATGTGTTGCCAAGGACCATGCAAACGACCAGTGTCACCCAGAACAAGCGCGAGCGAAGCACGACGGCCAGACCGGTGGCATCCGGTGAATCAAGTTCGAGGCTGCGCGGCCGAAACTCCGGCTTCCTGGCACCGGCGTCCGAGCCCAACGCGTCGCGCCAGGCCCTCGCGTCGAAGGGATGATCGTCCGTGAGACCCTGCTCCGCGCTCGTGCGCCGCCGGGAGAGGCGAACAAAGGCCGCGAGCAGCGCGACTCCCCAAGGCACCCAAAGGATGCCCATGAGGTAGTTGAGGTGCATGGCCATGGCGGGGAGGAACGTCAGGAGGACGAAGACTTGGGGAAGGCGGCTGCGCGCCAGCAGCCCGCAGAGATACAGGAAGGCGGCGGTCACCATGATCGTCCACGAATAGTCGGAAGCATAGGTGGAATAGGCGATGCCGTAGGGAACGGCGCGGAAGAGGAGCGCGGCGGCGATGGCCACCGCCGGGCGACCGAAACACAGAAGGATCGTCTCATAGATCAAAACCGTGGAAATCAGGCCGGCCAGCGGAGCGGAGAAGCGTTGGTGCAGGTCTGACCATGCGCCAAACATCGCACTGCCGATGGCCCCGTGGTTGGGATACAGGTGCGGATAGTTCGCCCCAAGGCCGATGCCGACCTGCGCCTCGGCCTTGAAGGGGAACGCGCCTTCGAGGTACGTCATGCGCGCATAGCCGAGATAGAGGATGAGCGAGTCCCAGTAGGTTTCCGGGTAGAAGAGCGCGTGCCAGAAGGTGGCGAGGGTGATGGCCGCGATGAGGAGCGCGCACACCCACCAAAAGCCCCGTTCCCAGCGGATGGGCCGCATGATCTCCGCGCGGGTGGGGCTGCCACTCGCGAGAATCCCACGATCAACGGACTTGGGATCGTCGAGTTGCGGCCAGTACCATTGATGGCCGGGATCGGGTGTCCTCCCCCACCAGCGCAGGACGGGTTGGGATCCGCGACGCCTTGCGAACCACGCGGCAAGGCCAAGAAGCACGATCCACCCCGCCCACACGAATGGGAGGCGCAGAAAGCCAGCCATCGTGACCAGCTCGAAAAAGATCCCCGAGGCGCCGGCGCCGATAATGTAGCCAAGGCACAACTCGACGCGAAGCGACGCGCGCACATCGAGGCAGCGCAAGACGAGCACCCCGAGGAGCGCCGTGATTCCCGCGAAGAGCACCGCGGCGGCGAGTTCCGCGGGCGGCGAATTGGCGAAGGAGAAGGACCAGTCGGGGCGGAACAATCCGGAGAACACGCCCCAGGGACCCAACTCCCCCTGGTTCCATAGAACGCGATTCGATCTCCAGAAGTAGGCGACCTGAAGAAAGGCCCAGCCCACCGCGAGGACAAAGAAAATTCGCAGCAATCCCGACGGGGTTGCCAACCCTGCCCAGCGCCTGCGCGGCGGTGGAGACGCGGAGGAGTCCGCGCTGCTGGCCAACGGCTCCATGGCGCC
>CAYTRP010000325.1:0-4717 GCA_964440195.1 uncultured Candidatus Sumerlaeota bacterium | reverse complement strand
ATCTTGTGACCCCGGCCCGCGGGCTTGTCCGGTTGGGTCACAAGATGACATCCCCCGCCGTCAAGAAGCAGGCCGAACGATTTTCCGCCCCCATCTTCCAACCTCCCACCCTCAAGAAGGGCGCGTTCACCGAGACGCTGCGCTCCCTCGATGCCGAGGTCGGGGTGGTGGTGGCCTATGGCCAGATTCTTCCGCCGGACCTGCTGACCGTGCTGCCCCACGGATTCCTGAACGTCCACGCGTCCCTGCTGCCCAAGTACCGGGGCGCGGCACCCATCCAATGGGCCCTTGCCAATGGCGAGGAGAAGACCGGCGTGACCATCATGCGCATCGAGGAGGGACTCGACAGCGGCCCCATCATCGACATGCACGAGCAACCGATCTACGAGGATGACGACGCGCGGAGCCTCCACGACATGCTGAGCGTCTTTGGCGCGGAGTTGATGCTGGAGGTGCTTGACCGGCTCGAGCGCGACGGTTCGCTGGAGGAAACGCCGCAGGATCACGCGCTGGCAACGCTCGCACCCATCATCAAACGCGAAGACGCGCGCATCGACTGGGAATGGAACGCCGACAAGATCATCTGGCGGGTGCGCGCCTTCACGGGATGGCCGGGAGCATGGTCAACCCTGAGCGGGGAAACCTTCAAGATCCTCGGCATGGAGGCCGTCGATCCGGGTTGGGTTTCCGTGGATTGGCGCAACGAGGACATCCCCTTGGGCACGGTGGTGGACGTGATTCGGGGCCGTGGCTTCGTCATCAAGGTGGGGAAGGATGGTTTGGTGCTGGCGACACGCCTGCAACCCGCCGGCCGGAGGGAGATGTCCGCCGCCGACGCCCTCAATGGCGGGTACATGGATGTCGGTTCGCGGCTCGGGACTTGAGGCATCGCCCTAGAACGGCGGCAGGTCCGTCCGGACGGCGAAGTAGTATTCGACGTGGGACAAGCCCGGGTCGCGATCGTAGGAAACCGTCCGGAAGAGCATGTAGTCCCGGATGCGCTTCCACTCCCGCGCCGCAAGGTCCGCCTGCGCCCTGGCCTGCGGATCCGAAAGGTTATGCTTCGGGATCGTCGCGCGCCAGCCCGCCAGCAGTCGATCGGTGCTCAGCGGCTCGGGAACCCAATGCATGCGCAACCGGCCACGATAGAGATGATAGTTTTCCGCCAAGCCGGGAGTTGATTCGGAGCCCAGCGGGAGGAAGATGAAGTCCATTTTCTCGTCGACGGCCTGGGCGATGTCGTTGCCCACGCGGTAGTCGACATCCCGCAGATACCACCGCAACGGCCACACGATGTCGAAGTCCGCGATGTGGACGCGGACATCCTTCAGCGTCCTGGGTTCGTTGTATCCTTCGATCCATTCCGGGCGAAGGCTGCCGGGGCGGGGTTGATGACGGATATCGGCGACGTTGCGAGCGCGCATGATCAACCCGGCGTGGTGCTTCACGTCGGGCGTTGTGTCGCCATAGACGAACCGCTCGCGCACGTCGCCCGCGTTGACGAATGCAAGGTGGAACGCCGCGCGGGTCTGCCAGATCGCCGCGACGCCGATCAATGCCATGAAGACCATGCGGGGCAGCGGGTTCCTCGCCCGGCCCACCCGATTCCAGATCCGTTGTGCGTACAATCCGGCCAGCAACACGAGCGGGACCGACGCGTGGATGCCCACCTGGGGCACCTTTTCGCGCGCATAGCTCGCCGCCCCGAGCATCACCACAAAGTACCAGATCAGAAAGGCCTGCAACCTGTCGCCGCGATCGAGGCTTCTCCAGGTCGCCACCGTTGCGGCCAGGATCAGGATGGCAATGAGCGCCAGATGGACCCCCGAGGTCAGGCTAAGGCGGTCGTCGAGCAACTGCCGGCCGGAGGCGAAGAGTGTCTCGCCGCTGCCTGAAGTGATGGGATCGAGAAGGAAGCGCGCCCACGAATCGGAGGCGAACCAGGAGATCGAGAGGACAATCGTCAGCAACAGGAGCGAGAGGGCAATTCGCCCCCCGAAACGCGGCTGGGCGATCGCGAAGCCACCCGCCGCCAAACTCAGCAACCCGGTTGCCAGAAACCAGGAAGGGGGACTGGGAACGCCGAGGGACACGACCGCGTGAAGAACCAGCAGCGGAAGGGCACAGAGGACCAGCGCGGCGCCGGAGAACCGCGTCCATCCCTCGCGAAAGACGAGCGCGCAGGTTCCCATCATCCAAAGCAGCAGGAGCGGCAATTCGTAGACCGCGAGGTTCAGCATGTGCTGATGAAAGGGACCGTAGATGCGGTGAATGGCGTGCTGTCCCATCCAATAGGCAAGGGTGCGCTGCACGAGGCTGAATGGGTTTTCGGGGTACTTGAAGAAGGTGGTGAAGAGAACGAGGTAAACGAGGAAGGCCGCGGAGAGGGCGGCAATCCCCGCGAATCGCCCCCTCCAGAGGGTGGCGGCGAGATCCGCCGCCAGTTGCCTTCTTCCCCACTGCTTTTCCACCGCCATCTGGATTCCATGGCCAAGCCCGGCGCAGGCACCCACCAGCAACACATAATACGCGCGCCAAAACCACGGCGATCCCAGTCGCCCGGCCTGCTCGATGGGCGCCTGCCATCCAAGCGCGAGGGGAATCGACCGGACGTCGCCAAGGACGAAGTCATGCCCGAGCGTCGACACGACGTCGGCATCGAAGCGAATCCCCTCGATGACCTGCGTGAGAATCATCGACACCGCCACGAAGAAGAAGGTGGCGATGAGCATCGGGGAGAGTCTGGGCAGGTTCGGGAAGCTCCTGTAAGGCGTCCCTTGCGGCTTGTTCATTCCACCGAGCAGGTCGTGCGCCACCGCCACGACCAGGAACATCAGCAGGATGAAGTAAACGAAGAGGCTGCTTTCCTTGTTGGAGAAGAGCACGCCCAACGCGAAGAGGAACGAGGCCAGCCACGCGCGGCTGCGAGTCCGCCACCACCATGCCAGCGAGGCAATGATCCAAAACTCGATGAACAGGAAAACCCCATCCTCGCGGAAGAAACGGCTATAGTAGAGAATGCCCGGGGAAAGCGTGTAGAACAACAGCGAGACGGACGTCCCGGCACGCCCAAGCCATGGGCGAAGCAGAAAGACCCACCAGAACCCGGCGATGCCGAGTAGTGCGGAGCCAAGGCGCATCGTCGAATCGGAGGAGCCGAGCAGCCAGAACAGGAAGCCCTGGATCCACAGGTGAAGCGGACCGTGCAGGATCGGCTGGTAGCGGTAATCAAACGCCCTGACGAGGTGATACTCGGTGTAGTAAAGGAAGAGGGCTTCGTCATGCATGACGGGCTTGGCCCCCAGATCCCACAGGCGCGTCAGGACACACAGCACGAACAGGCCCCCCACCATGAGGCCCTCGCGCGTGGAGATTCGCGGAAAGTGGGAAGATGTCATTGCCGGCCAGCCTCTGGAACCCGGTACAGGATCACGTCCCCGGCGCGGAAAACCACCTCCAACTCCTCGAACTTCTCAAGCGCGCCCTCGATCGATTCGTAACGCTCACGTTCAAGAACACCCACCACCACGTGGTCAATGCCCAGCCGGGAGAAGAGCGCCAAGGCCTCGCCGTCCAACGCCGGTATGCGGTAGAGCCTGTCAGCCTGTTCGCCAAAGGCATTGAGGAACTTGGAGAGTTCGGGCGGTGTCTCGGGTCTCAACTGGAATCGATCCAGGAGGCGGTCGGACACGACGCTCTCCCAGCCCCTCCATTGAAGCTCATGGTGGGGCCATCCGACGAGTGTCGGGCAGCCGGTTGCCGCGGCAAAGCGGCCCACCGGGGCGTAGGACGCCGAATCGAAGCGAGGCGGCGCTTCGAGGACCAGTCCACCCGTTGGCGGATTCTTCCGCATCCACTCCATGACGACCCGTTCGTCCGCGTCGAGATGCGCCAAGGCATCAAGGGTACCGCTGACGGGATGATCCTCGCGCAGACGCGCAAGCGTCCCCTCGACAGGATAGATCAAGCCGATGCGCAATACCAGGACGACGAACAACAACTGCAATCCACGCACGCGCAGTGATCCTCCCCCCGACAATCGGGGCAAATGCCTCAGGGACGCAACCATGCCGACCGCCATCAGCGGCCAGGAAGGATACAGAAGCTTGAAGGGTGTGTTGTACCGCACGCGATGGCCCTCGTAGGCATCATCGAAGTAGAGGATTTCGACAAAGAGATGCCAGAGGAACGCCGAGCCGAGCAGAAGCCAAATCAGACGCCCGGAACGCGGGCGCGTGGTTGCGGCGAGGGTGAAGCAACCCACTGCCATCAGCAAGGCGAAGGGGCCCGCGAGTGCCCCCATCATGTTCCATGCGAAGCCAAACAGGGCAGTCAAGCCGAGGACAGCCGCGACAGCCTGATCGGCGCGCCAGTGCCGTGCGGCCTTGAGGAGCGTCGCGAGCATGACAAACGCGATGGGCAGGACGAAGAGCCCCCAAAGTGTCAGGTATTCCCAAAGGCTCGTCCTCAGCGGCACGGGCACCACCCGCAGCGGCGTGGCCTTGAGGAACGAGTCGATCATCAAGTCCGGGAACGCGAACAATTCATGGGACAACCTGGGAGGAAACACGACGGAGAGAAGCGGGCCGGATGGCTTTAGGGGACTGCGGAAAACCATCAGGTGAGGCAGCGCCACCAGCAGCGCCGCAAGCGCCGCGACACCGGTGGCGACGGTTCCCCAGACCAGCCGCTCAACGCACGAACCACGCTCCGAGCG
>CAYTRP010000324.1:0-4750 GCA_964440195.1 uncultured Candidatus Sumerlaeota bacterium | reverse complement strand
AAGCTTTCGTCATGAATAGACCTCGGAGCAAACCACTGAACGGCATGGGCACCCTTGCCGCGATGATCCTGGGGAGCGCGAGAAGCGCGTGGCGTGGGAACTCACGGGCAAGGATGCCAATGTCGTTCAATGGTTTGTGCATTCGTGTAAAAGATCCACGTCTCGATTTTGTGCCCGCCGTTTTTACGCAACCGCTTCGCGGTAGAAGCGGTCTTGTCCGTTGACCGTGGGTAGCGCGTGGCCGCGCAACCCACGGCTATCATACGGAACCCCGGTTCGGGGTTCGTCCCGGGCGAAGAGCCGCGAGCCACAAATCGAGGCGTGGATTCGCAAACGACGCATGAAAACATTGAGCGGTATTGGTCCCCCTTCGCCAAGGCTACGGTGGACACGCAGGATGCCCGCGCTCCCATGGTTCTTGTGGCGCGCGTGGAACCATTGAGCGGCATTGGAATCCCGCCGGAGGGTGTCGCCGGGTGATCGGCGCGTTGGGGCATTTCGCCATCTTGTGAATCCTGCCGTGGGGATGGCCGACCGGGGCTTTGAGAAAGTCCCGGTAGTGGGGGTGGAGTTTTCCACAGGCTGTGAGTAACTCTGGGGAGAACCCTGTGAATCGCTGTGAGGATCCGCGGGCGGTTCATTTTGTGGTCCTTCCGGGAGAGCACCAGCTTGACCTCGGTGGCCTGTCTCCTGACCCTCCGCTTCCCGATTCCTGACGATTGGAATGCCATGCCGGAATTTTTCGCGAGTTCGCCAACATCGAAAGGCCCGGGCAATGCCGGGGGAGAAGGGGGCGCGTCGCTGCGCATGCCCCAAAACCTCGATGCCGAGCGCTCCGTCCTTGGGTCCATGCTGTTGGATAACGGCATCATTCCGGACATCATGGAACTGGTCAGTGCGGAGGACTTTCATCAAGCATCGCACCAGGTCATCTTCCGCCGATTGGTGGAACTGTACGACGCCCGGAAGCCCGTGGAGTTGACGACGCTGGGAGACCTGCTGCGCCGGCACAATGAGCTGGATGCGACGGGGGGGTATCTCTACCTCGCGAACCTCGAGCAATTCGTCGTGGCGACGGGGGTGGCGGGCGAACACGCGGGCATCGTGCGCGAGAAGTCGCTCCTGCGGAGGTTGATGGTCGCGACGGAGACAATTCGCCGCGAGGCGAGCGAGGAGCGCCAGTCCGCCCCCGAAATCGTGGAGATGGCGGAGAAGCTCATCTTCGATGTCTCTCACGAGGCAAACACCGGCACCTTCTCGGACATGGAAGAGTTGATGGGGATCGCCCTGGAGGAGGTCACCTCTCTCTACGGACGGCATGGGGCCACGCATGGCCTGCAGACGGGTTTTCTCGATCTCGACAAGTTGATCGGGGGGTTCGACAGCACGGCCCTGGTGATTCTCGCGGCCCGGCCGTCCATTGGCAAGACGGCCTTTGCCCTCAACATGGTGCGCAATGTGGCGATGAACAACGTTCCGGTTGCGGTGTTTTCGATGGAGATGGGCAAGGAGCAACTGAACATGCGCCTCTTGTGCAGCGAGGCACGCCTCTCGGCCCACAAGATCAAGGGCGGCTACTTTCGGGAAAGCGAATTCCAGGTCCTGAAGGAAACCGCGGCGCGCATGTCCCATATACCGATCCTGATCGACGACACGGCGGGACTGACCCTCCTGCAACTGCGCTCGAG
This sequence comes from uncultured Candidatus Sumerlaeota bacterium, assembly GCA_964440195.1. GTDB lineage: Bacteria > Sumerlaeota > Sumerlaeia > SLMS01 > JAHLLQ01 > CAYTRP01. Next base: position 3,062 of record CAYTRP010000324.1, on the reverse strand, counting down.
GGCGCGCCGGTTGAAGGCGCAGCGCCCGGACCTCGGCCTGATCGTGGTGGACTACTTGCAGCTCATGCAGGCGCCCTCGAGTCGCCGCGAGTCAAATCGACAGCAGGAGGTGGCCGAGATGTCGCGCGGCCTGAAGATCCTCGCCAAGGAACTGCGCGTCCCCGTGGTGGCCCTCAGCCAGTTGTCCCGGAACATCGAGCAGCGCGGCACCAAGAAGGAGGCTGCCCGCCCGATGCTCAGCGACCTGCGCGAATCCGGCTCCATCGAGCAGGACGCCGACATCGTCATGTTCATCCATCGCGAGCGACTGGAAACCATGGCCGAGAAGGAGGACGGGCAGGCGATCGACCGAAACGCGCCAATTCCCAGCGAGATCATCGTTGGCAAGAACCGAAACGGCCCGACGGGAACGGCGGAAATGCTGTTCTTTCCCGACATCACGCGGTTTGGAAATCTTCAGCTTGGCTGACGCCGGTGCCGTCCTAGGGGACGGGTTCTTCTTCCGCCAGCACCGACTTGATCTGGATCTCCGCGAGATCCTGGGCGGTTTCGGACTGTGCCTGGCGCAGGCGGTCGAGTTCCGACTTGAGCCGGGTGATTTCGGCACTTTCGAAGGTCGTTGGCGTCGCCGTCCGACCAGCCGCCGCTGTCGTCCGGGCCGGCGGATTGGCCGCCGCGAACGCGTTGTCGCCTCCCCAGGGAGATGGCAGGGGGAGGGGTGCGTGGGAACGCCATGCGTACCCACCGGCCACGCCGGCACCCATGGCAACAATCAGTAGCACCATGATCCCAAATGCTCCAAGGCCCGACTTCTTGGTTTTGCGGCGTGCCATGATGGTTCCCTGTGGATTGACCTCTGCGAACGTGGATGACGGGTGCGCGGGAACACTGTCAAGTGCGACGCGGACGCCCCCCTACCAGGAGGGTGCATCTTGACCTTGTTCCCGTCAGCGCGGGGGGAGGCACTGGGCTGCGATCCCGAGCCAACTGCTTCCACTCAAAAATAGATTTTGAAGCACGGAGATCGCAGAGAACGCGGAGAAAAAGAAGGCGTGAGCCAACTGTTTCAACTCAGAAACAGATTTTGAAGCACAGAGTTCACAGAGGGCACGAAGAAAAAGAAGGCGCGAGCCAGCAACGATTTGTTCCATGTCCCGTCCTCTTTGTTTCTCCGCGATCCTTTCGTTGCTGCCCGGCGGCGGCTTGACGCGCTGCATTTCGCGTGCTCGCGGACGGTGTCATCAGCCGGATTGTCAGGGCTCGACGCGTTGCGGCCACTTGTTGCCGATGATGACGTGTTCCTGCCATTTGCCGCGCTCGGCGGAGAAGAGATGGAACGATGCCTTCTCCTCAATGCCGGGAGGGAAGGTCCACGAGTCGTCCCGGGCATCCTCCCGGAGCCACTCATTCCATCGGTGACGCGTCGTGGTCAGTACCCAGAGGGGTTCCTGGGACATGCGCCGGGCAGTGTCCTTTGGCCGGGCATTGCCGACCATTTCCACAAATCCTCCATGGTTGAACGGGAGACTGGAGACGCGATACTCGGAGGCAAAAAAATGCGCCTTCGCGGGAGCCTTGTCGCGGATCCAGCGGGTGATCACACGCGACGGCCGAACGGCATCGAAGACGGGAAGGGCCCACAGCAGGATGATTGCCAGCACGGCGACCCAGCCTCCCGCCAGGGCCTGCAGGGCCGTCATGGGATTTCCGCGCATGAGGAAGACGCCGCCCCACAGGCAGGTGGCCAGAAGGAGCATGCCAACGACGATCGTGGGGAGGACGAGGGTATTGACCTCCGCCAACAATGCCCCCGTCGGCAGGCCTGCGGAAACGAGAAGCCCGATGATCGCCGTCGTCACCCCACCGAGGCGCCACCAAACGCGGTGGACCTCGCCCCTGCCACGCGACAGCTCGGTCAGCCAAAGGCCAAGCATCAATCCGATAGCGGGGAGAAGGGGCGCGATGTAGTGGGGCAGCTTCGTCGGGATGGCGGAGAAGATGACGAATGACGGAACGAACCAGCTCCAAAGAAACCGGAAGACCTCGCGATTCCCCTGGCCCAGCAACCAGCGCATCCCGGGGAGTGCCAAGCCCGTGAAAGGAAAGATACCCAGGACCAGGGCCACCATGTAAAAATAGAAGGGCCCTTCATGTCCCTCCATGGAGCTGGTCACGCGCTCGCCGATTTGATCGCCGATGGCGAACCGGTAGAACTCTCCATTGCTTTGGATGCCAATGGCAATGCCCCAAGGAAGCAGGACCGCGAGGAGAACCAGGATGCCCGAGATCCATCGAAGCGGACTTGGCGCGCGGAAGACAAACGGGCGGGCGTCCCTTGGCGGTTTCCACCAGTTCCAGGCGCCCAGCATCAGCAGGGACGTGGCGGCAATCATCGGGGCGGGGGGCCCCTTCAACAGGACGCTCAATCCCAGCAGGAACCAAAGCAGTACATGCCGTTTCCAGCCAAGTCCGTTGCCGATGTGCTCCCATACCAGCCACATGATCCCGACCACCAGAAGAAGAAGCGTGGCGTCGATCACGGCGGCCTTGGAGATCAGGAGAAGGAGCGCGAACAGGCCCGTCATGATGGAGACCGCGATGGACTCCTTCCTTCCGCATCCAACGCGCAGGGCAAAGAGGTACAGAAGCGCCATCGCGAGGGCACCACTGACGCCGCTGACGGCTCGCGCGGTGAATTCGTTTTGCCCGAACAACCCCATGGGGATCATCATGAGCCAATAGATGAGGATGGGCTTGGCGAACCTATCCTGGCCATTGAACGTGGGAGAGACAAAGTTTCCGCTGGCGAGCATTTCGCGGGTGGCCTGCGCGTAGCGGGGTTCATCCTCATCCCAAAGTCCATGGCCGCCGTTTCCCAGCCAATAGAGCGCGAGGAACCCGGCGAAGAGAAGGATCGGGATCCATCCGATGGGCTGGCTGTTCTTCATGGAGACTGGCGTGTCGATTTGTCCGTCGGGGATTTGACCCACGTCTTCGGCAAGTGAAATGGTCATCCGCCGCCCCCCGCGGGCGTCGAGTGCAATCGTGGCTTTCGACTTGCC
>CAYTRP010000323.1:0-4752 GCA_964440195.1 uncultured Candidatus Sumerlaeota bacterium | reverse complement strand
GTGTCTTCGTCTTCGCTGAGGCTGACGGCGAGGGTGTTGAGGCCGACGGGGCCGCGAAAAAGGGGCTGACGACGCGCTTGCGGGCGGGGTATCGAGGACGGCAGGATGAGCGACGGAAGATGGAGAATCGCCCCATGGCCGTTGAACTGAAATCGTTGTCGTTGCGCGGGTACAAGACGTACCGGGAGCTTGAACATTTCGAGCCAAAACGATTGAGCGTGCTGGTGGGCGGCAACGGGGCGGGGAAGTCGAACCTGATGTCGTTCTTCACGCTGCTCCACCGCATGATGGCGGACCCGGGGGAACTTCAACTCGCGATCGGTGAAGCCGGCGGGGCGCGTCGGTTGCTCCACGACGGCCCCAAAAAGACCGAGAGTATCCGGGCGCGCATGGAGTTTCAGACTGAGCAGGGATCGAATTTCTACGAGTTTCGTCTCACCCACGCGGCCAACGACACGCTCATCTTCGCGGACGAAAGCTGGGGTGTTCAAAGCCCCGGATACCCGGCTTCACGGAACGGCGGCAGTGTCGCGGGGCACCGCGAGTCGCTCCTCAACGAAAAGGCGTTTTCGGGGCAGGACCAACTGGCATACACTGTCCGTTCGCTTTTGAGAAAGTGCGTGGCCTATCAGTTCCACGACACGTCGTTCGCGTCGGGAATGCGCGGGAAGTCCTCGCGGGCGGATAGTCAGTTTCTCCGTCACGACGGGGCGAACATGGCGGCTTATCTGCACCGGTTGAGCGTCGGCTCTCCGACGGAGCGCCAGGCCCTGAAGCGCATTCAGGACACGGTGCGCCAGGTGCTCCCCTTTTTCGGGGAATTCATCCTGGAGCCGGAGAACGGGCATGTGCTGTTGCAGTGGAGGGAACGCGGAAGCGAGGAGGTTTTCGCCGCGTCGCAGGCATCGGACGGGATGCTGCGCGTCCTGGCGCTGATGACGTTGCTGTGCCAGCCGGAGGAATCGCTGCCCGCCCTCCTGATGCTCGACGAGCCGGAGTTGGGGCTCCATCCGCAGGCGATCATGCTGCTGGGGGCGCTGATCCGAAAGGCGTCCGAACACTGTCAGGTGATGGTGGCGACCCAGTCGGTGCCGCTGGTGGACGAGTTCAACCTCGACGAGATCGTGGTGCTCTCCCGGCCCGGCAGGGAGTCAACGCTCAGGCGGTTGACCGAGAAAGAATACGAAGTGTGGCTGGAGGAATATTCGACCGGGGAATTGTGGAGGAAGAACGTGCTGGAAGGGGGCCCCGGACGATGAAGCGCGTCCACATCGTCTGCGAGGGGCCGACGGAGCAAACCTTTGTCCGCGAAGTCCTCCAACCGGAATTCCCCAAGCTGCACCTGATCGCGATCCTGCCGGGCAAGACATACGCGAAACGCCAATCGGGCGGACGCATGAAATACGCGCGCGTCTGGCCGGACATCGTGAACACGCTCAAGATGGATGGGCAGTGCTTCTGCACGACGCTGATCGATTACTACGCCTTGGGAGCGGATTTTCCGGCGAACGAGGAACCGCGCGGTTCGGCTCCGGCGGACAAAGCCACCCGCGTGGAACAGGCCGTGGCAAGCGACGTGGCGCGGAGGCTGGGACGGAATTTCGACGCCGGGCGATTTCGTTGCCACCTGTCGATGCACGAGTTTGAAGGACTTTTGTTCAGCGACCCGCCCCGGCTGGCCGATGGATTGGGAAGGCCGGACCTTGCCGATGCCCTTTCCGAAATTCGCGGCGCGGTGGAATCCCCGGAGCACATCAACGACGACAGCGAAACCGCGCCCTCGAAGAGATTGAAACGCGCCTGTCCCGGATACGACAAGGTGATCGGAGGAAACGTGGCCGCATTGGCGGTTGGCGTCGCCGCCATGAGACAGGAGTGCGCCCACTTCCGGGCGTGGCTGGAATGGTTGCGGCATCTTGCGGAAACAGGGTGATGCCTGATTCCAGCGCCTACCCAAACAAATCCCCTTCACCAACCGCCTCACCCAACTCCCCAACCCCCACCGGCGCTTCCAATCCCAAATGCCCCCACGCTGCGGGCGTGGCGACTCGGCCTCTTGGCGTTCTTGCCAGAAAGCCGCTCTGGATGAGGTAGGGTTCGACGACGTCGAGGAGGGTGTCTTCGTCTTCGCTGAGGCTGACGGCGAGGGTGTTGAGGCCGACGGGGCCGCCGGCGAATTTGTGGATGAGGGCGGCGAGGAAGGCGCGGTCCTGGGTGTCGAGGCCGCGGGCGTCCACGTCGAGGAGGCGCAGGGCGTCGTCGGCGACGTCGGTGGTGATGTGGCCCGCGTGGCGGACCTGGGCGATGTCGCGCACGCGGCGCAGCAGGCGGTTGGCGATGCGGGGAGTGCCGCGCGAGCGGCCGGCGATGAGGGCCGTGGCGGCGGGTTCGATGGGCGCGTTCAGGATGCCGGCGGAGCGGTGGACGATGCGGCGCATCTCGTCGTCGTCGTAAAATTCCAGGCGTTGCGTGATGCCAAAGCGCGAGCGGAGCGGGCCGGTGAGCATGCCGGCGCGGGTGGTGGCGCCGACGAGGGTGAAGGGGGCGATTTCGAGTTGGATGGATTTGGCGTGGGGGCCGTCGCCGATGAGGATGTCGATGCGGCGGTCCTCCAGCGCGGGGTAGAGGCATTCCTCGACGGTGCGGTTGAGGCGGTGGATTTCGTCGATGAAGAGGACGTCGCGGGGTTGCAGGTCCGTGAGGATGGCGGCGAGGTCGTCCTTGCGGTCGAGGATGGGGCCGCTGGTGGCGCGCAGGCGGGAGCCCATTTCGGCGGCGACGATGTTGGCCAGGGTGGTTTTGCCGAGGCCCGGGGGGCCGTAGAGGAGCAGGTGGTCGAGGGCTTCGCCGCGTTGGCGGGCGGCCTGGACGAAGATGCGGAGGTTTTCGACGGCGGCGCGTTGGCCGATGAAGTCGGCCATGCTCGCCGGGCGGAGTTGCCGGTCGTCGTCGGGATCGGTCAAGGCGGCGGGTCTTGGGTCAAGATTGGTCATGGAAAAGCTTTATTAAGCACAGAGATCGCAGAGAACACGGAGAAAAGAGAAGAGCGGGAGTTAGGAGTTGGGAGTTGGGGGAAAAGCAAAGAATCCACAGATGAACAAGATGAACGCAGATGAAGCGGCAGGCACTCCCCCAAATCCCAGATCCCAGATCCCTATTCCCGATCCGCTTCGAGGTCGCGCACGATGCGGTCGGTGAGGTACTGCGCGCGCACGCGTTCGTTGGCGGCGACTTCCTTCATGGAGCCCGAGACGATGACGACGCCTCCGAGGAGGATGTAGGAGCGGTCGGTGACCTGGAGGGTTTCGCGGACGTTGTGGTCGGTGATGAGGATGCCGAGGCCACGGTCGCGCAGTTGGGCGATGATGCCCTGGATTTCCTCGACGGTGGGCGGGTCGATACCGGCGAAGGGTTCGTCGAGAAACATGAAGCGCGGGTCGGTGGTGAGCGCGCGGGCGATTTCGACGCGGCGCTTCTCCCCGCCGGAGAGGGTCTCGGCGCGTTGGCGGCGCAGGTGCCCGATGCCGAGTTCCTCCTCAAGCTGGTTGATGCGCTCGCGGATCTTGTTGGAGTTGAAGCCGTGGGCTTCGAGGATGGCCTTCATGTTCTCGCGCACGGTCATCTTGCGGAAGACGCTGGTTTCCTGCGGCAGATAGCCGATGCCACGCTGGGCGCGCTTGTGGATGGGCAGGGGGGTGATGTCCTCGCCGTCGAGGAACACGCGGCCCTCGGTGGGGGGCTCGAAGCCGACCATCATCTTGAAGGTCGTCGTCTTGCCGGCACCGTTGGGGCCGAGGAGGCCGACGATCTCGCCGGTGCTGAGGGAGATGGAAACACTGTCGACAACGCGCTTGCCGTGGTATTCCTTGACGACGTTGTCGGTGCGAATGATGGAGGGGGGCATAAAGGGAGTTGGGATCTGGGATCTGGGATCTGGGAGTTGGGGGTTTAGGGGTTGGGGAGAGGCGGCTTTCGCCGCGACGGGTGAACGGCGACGGTGGCAATCGGGGGGGGTGACGGACAAGGGGGAAATCCGGCGGGACAGGTGGGGAACGTCTACCTTCCCATCGACTTCAACCGCTCCGGCAGATCGGGCGCGACGGTGAAGACCAGTTCGTTCCCCCGCTTGTGCATCTCCAAGAGCCCGCGCCGCGAGAGTTCCAGCAGGTCCGTGCGCGCTGTCTGATAGACCACGTTGTGGCTCATGCGGTGGCTGGCGATGGTGTAGCGCTGGCCGGCGTGCTTGAGCGCGTGGCGCAGCAGCGCCCTCTGGCGGTGATTGAACAGGTCCAGCGCCGTCATGCGGGATTCCACCTCGCGCACCTCGGCGGTCTTGCGCTCGATATGGTCGTGGAGTTGCTGGACGGCCTGGATGATCACTCTGGTCTGCGCGATCAGGAAGTAGGTCAGGTCGTTGTCGTCCGTCTCGGTGTGGAGAAACGACCGGCCGTACTGCGCGGGGGCCTTGCGCAGGATGCTGGAGATCGAGAGGAACTCGAACAGCCAATAGCCATGGTGCAGCATGGCCCAGTAGAAGAGTGCCCGCGCCGTGCGCCCGTTGCCGTCCACGAACGGATGATCATAGGCGAGCCAGAAGTGCAGGATCATGGCCCGCACGGCGGGGTGGACGAAGGTCTCCGGCGTCTTTCCGTTGGCAAAGGCGCACATGGCCTCCAACCGTTGCGGCAGTTCGGAGGCGTGCGGCGGGGCGCGCAATACTTCGCCATCATAATCGTACACAGGCACCTCCTC
>CAYTRP010000322.1:0-4769 GCA_964440195.1 uncultured Candidatus Sumerlaeota bacterium | reverse complement strand
CGCGGAGATGGAGGTGGGCACGCGGCTGGAATTGTTGGACGAGCAGATGCGGAAGATCGAAGCCATCGTGGCCGGGTCGATTCCGGAAACGGTCAACAGCGTGGTGAACCTTGGGGCCTCCTCATGGCGGGCATCCGGCGGCACGGAGGGAAGCATTCAGGTTTCCGTGGGATCGCAATCCACCCGGCAGCGGACAAGCGAGGAGATCGCCACCGACGTGCGCCGTGCCCTGGGGGACATCCCCGGAATGACGATACGCGCCCGCGTCTCGGAAGGTCTTCGCATCATGCGCATGGGCAGTGGGGGCGGCGACAACCTGGAAATCGAAGTCCGCGGGCACGAATTCGAGATTCTCGAGGCGCTGGCCCACGAGGTGGAGCGCCGGCTGGCGGAGGTCGAGGGGATCACCGACGTGCGCGTCTCCCGCGAGGGCGGCGTGCCGCAGGAATTGGTGAGGCCCGACCGCGACCGCGCGGCGGACCTGGGGCTGACGACCTCCGAGGTGGCGCACGCGCTGGAGACGGCCATCGCCGGTTCCCGCGCGGGATACTATCGCGAGGAAGGGAACGAATACCGCATCCTGGTCAAGCTGCGCGAATCCGAGAAGCTCAACATCGAGGAGGTGCTCGACCTGACCATCGCCAACAACCGGGGCGAGCAGGTGGCGCTGCGAAACGTCGTCACCATCGAGTCGCGCTCGGGCCCGCAACTCGTCGAGCGCAAGAACCAGGAGCGTGTCGCCTATGTCACCGCCAACGTGACGGGGCGCGACATGGGTTCCGCCATCGCCGACGTGCGCGACCGCCTCGACACGATCCCAAGGCCGGGCAACTATGCGATCCTGATCGCGGGCGACTACGAGGAGCAGCAGAAGGCGTTCCGCGACCTGATCGTCAGCCTCGCCGTGTCCATCATCCTGGTCTTCATGGTGCTGGCGTCGCTCTATGAAGGCTTTCGCGATCCGCTCATCGTCATGTTCTCGGTTCCGCTGGCGGCAATCGGCGTGCTGGTGACCTTGTTCCTGACGGACACGACCTTCAACACCCAGACGCTCATCGGCTGCATCATGCTCGGTGGCATCGTGACGAACAACGCCATCCTGATCGTGGACCAGGCCACGCGCCTTCGCCGGGAGAAGGCGCTCGATCCGAAGGAGGCCGTCATGGAAGCCGGACGGCGCCGCCTGCGCCCGATCCTGATGACGTCGCTGACGACGGTGCTGGGGCTGCTTCCCCTCGCGCTGGGCATCGGGGAAGGCTCCGAAGCGCAGGCCCCACTGGCCCGCGCGGTCATCGGAGGCTTGTTCAGCTCGACCCTCATCACCCTGGTCTTCATCCCTGTCGTGTACACGATGTTCTACGGGAGTGGCAAGCGACTGAGCGTCAAGAGCGACGCCGCGGCGATGGCCGGCGACGCCATCGCCGCGCGTTCCTTTTGACGATCCGGAGGACCGGTGGACCGAGGGGCGCGTCTATCTCGGCATGGAAGACAACTTCTCCGGCGTCATCAACGTAAACGACGCCGACGTCACGGCCCTTGCAAGCCAGATCGTCGACTGATCCTGCCACAATCGTCGATCAAGACGGCCGCGCATCCTCACCGGGATGCGCGGTTTCTTTTTGCTCGCCGCTCAGCCGAAAGGCGTCCGTGTCCAGCACCGAGCGCCGGGCATCCGGATCATGGAGGATTTCCTGCCGGATGAACAGATCGAAGGCCTCATCGGCCTCGGAGAGCATTTCCTCCAGCCGCTGCGACTCCCATGGGCGAAACAGGGCGACAAACGCCATTCCGCAAAGGGACATGTAGACATAGAACACAGCGATAATGACCAATAGCCAGCTACCCGTGTCGCTTTCGGCCAAGTCCATCCCGCGCAGCAGGGCGACAACCAGGAATCCCACCCCGACGGCGCCCGTCACGACCAGGATGGTAACAGGAATGTAGATGAGGCCCCGCAGAAACCTTTGGCAGCCGCGTTCGAACTTGTCTGTCAACGGATCCGATTGGCGCCAGCGCGCGATTATGACGGGGACGATGTCCTTCGTGGCACCACACGGAAAGCCCAGGATCGCGGTCCGGAAGTTGACGATCCCGAGCAGAAGCACCATTACCGCATAAACGATCTTGAGGAGAACGGAAGCGGGGAGCACGAGGACCGTCAGGCAGAGAGTCGTCAGGATGGCCAGAGCGATGATAGTCGCGGTTACGGCTCGCTCGAGAGATTCCAGGAGAAGGCCTTCGGCAATCTGGCGGCCACCCACCCCGCATTGCCACAAGTCAAACGCGACGCCCGCATTGATGGACTGGATGGAGAAGACGTCGGAGAGGCGGTAGGGCATCCACTTGCCACCCTCGCCCTTCAACCACATGCCGATCAGGATCAACCCCGCGAGGAGCAGGATGGCCAGAATGATCCACTGGCGTCTGGAACCGAAAGGACCGGACATGGTCATCGGCATCAGGATGGCAGAGGCAATGAGGAGGTTGACGACCCACGAGAAGGGGGATCTCTTGCGAAACGAGAACGAAGGGGCCAACGACCGCAGGAAACCCAGCCGCTGGCGGCGATCATGGAACGCGCCGAAGGCCGGGTTTTCCCCGGCAGTGGCGAGAAGGGGAATCCTGCGGACAAGCCAAGGGGAGAAGGGGGGTTTGGCTGTCCGGTTCATCAGCGCCGATCTTTCGTCGGGAATCTTGCAAAGTGTGAAAAAAGGCTCGCGTCGGTGTGCCCCCCAAGGCAAGCCATCCGCAAATAGTCTTGCGGGAGCTTGGATTCTTTCCTTCTTAATCCCCGCCGAGGCAAGGGACAGTCCCATTGGAACCGTCGACACTGGCTATCCGCTCTCAAACGGCACTCCACTCCCTGACCAGCCCCCCATTTCCTGCTCGACCCGTGGGGCACATTTGGGCACTTTTCTCCCACCTTTGACCGATCCGATCCACGTTCCCAACACCCCCACCCTTGTGAGGCTCCATTAGTCCCGTATCCAGCGAAAAGCCACTGCTCAACGACGAGTTGGGGGGTGAACCGCTTGGGAGGATCCTTGAAATACCGGGAGGGGGTGTACCCGTTGCCGGTTCCCGCGCCCCCATCCTGGAAAAGGCGTACCGCTTCAAGAAAGCCGATGAGCTGATGGAGGCGGGGCTCTATCCCTATTTCCGGACCATCGAGTCCGCCCAGGACACCGAAGTCATCATCGACGGCAAGAAGATGCTGATGCTGGGGTCCAACTCCTACATGGGGCTGACCAACGACCCGCGCATCAAGGAAGCCATCGCCAAAGCCGTCGCGCAGTACGGAAGCGGCTGCGCGGGATCGCGCTTCCTGAATGGGACGCTGGATATCCACATCCAGCTTGAGGAGGAGATCGCGGACTATATCGGCACGGAAGCCGCGCTGGCCTTTACTACAGGGTTCCAGGCAAACCTCGGCGCCATCTCCGCCATGATCGGCAAGGACGACCACGTCTTCATCGACCGGAGCGACCACGCGTCGATCGTCGACGGCTGCCGCCTTGGCTTTGGTAAGATCCACAAGTTCCGTCATAACGACCTGTCGAGCCTTGAACGCGCCCTGCGCCTCCACGATGCCACCGGCAAGATGATCATTGTCGATGGTGTGTATTCGATGGAGGGCGACATCGCAAAGTTGCCCGAGATCATGGAACTCGCCCGTCGGTACCGCGCGGGTGTCCTCGTGGACGACGCCCACGCCATCGGCGTGATCGGCCACCAGGGTTGCGGAACGGCGTCGCACTTCGGCATGACCAACGAAGTGGACCTGATCGTGGGGACGTTCTCCAAGTCGCTGGCCTCGATTGGCGGCTATGTCGCCGGCAGCAAGGAGATCATCGGTTACCTCAAGCACCACGCCCGCGCCCTGATCTTCTCGGCCTCCATGGCTCCGGCGTGCGTGGCGGCCGCCCGCAAGGCCATCGAGATCATCCGCTCGGAACCCGAGCGCCGCGATCACCTCTGGTCCAACACCCGCTTCATGCTCGACGGCCTCAAGTCCCTCGGATTCGACACGGGCGTCTCGGAGACGCCCATCATTCCCGTGCTCGTGGGCGACCTGATATCCTGCTTCCAATTCTGGCGTGCCCTGCATGATGCCGGAATCTTCGTGAACCCGGTTGTTCCGCCCGCGACGCCTCCCGGACAGTGCCTCATCCGATTGAGCGTCATGGCAACCCACACCGAGGACCAATTGAACTACGCGCTCGAGACCTTGGCGCGGATCGGCCGCCAGCAAGGCGTCATCGGTGGCCTGCGCGGGTAGGGAATTCAGGCGCTACGCGGGTGTCAGGTCCTGTGGACTTGGCATTCTCATTTCTCTGGCGCTTCTGGCGGTTGCCTGTTCCGCAAGGGGGGCAAAATCCCCCGTGAACCCGCCCATTGCCCCAACCGATGCAACGAGCGTTGCCCATGGTGCTCTCGACGGGGGATTCGGCGTCTGGGTGTCCGCCGCCACGGCTGCTCAAAATGCCCCGGACGCGGCGCGCGCGGAGCAGCTTGCGCGGCGCCTCTTCTCGTCGGGCGTGCGTCTCGTTCTGATCGAGAGCCGAACCGTGGGGGATGAGGTCATCTTCCCCTCCGCCACGCACCGGGTGCTGCGTGATGACGAAGGGCTGCTGCAACGCGTTGCGGATGCAAATCGCGCCGTGGGAATAGGGACGGTTGCGGTCGTGCCACTCTTTCTCGGCGTTCCACGCCCGGGAGAAGCGCCGGTCGAGTTTACGATCGCTTCTACTGCGCCGCGGGCGCCAGGA
>CAYTRP010000321.1:0-4772 GCA_964440195.1 uncultured Candidatus Sumerlaeota bacterium | reverse complement strand
GGACCGTGGCGCTGTCGGTGCTCCAAGGCGTGCAGCAGGCGGCCCGCGGCAAACGCCGCTACATCCCCGAGCTGCGCGCGCACTTCAACGCCCATCCGGAAAAGGCCGTGGCAAGGATCAGAAGGAAATAGAGTTTACGGAAATGTCCTGACTCTTGCCCCCGTCTGATCCGCTTGGCCTTGCCTTGGACGGTCTCTGTTGGTACGCCTTGGTGCAATTGAATCGGGCAGGGCAATGAAGCCGCCCGAAACAAAATACCGGAGGCGCCACTCAAATGGATGTCAGGGAAGCAGTGCAAATTGCGAAGGATTATATCAAGAAGGTGTACGAGGGCGAAGAGATTCGCAACCTCGGCCTGGAAGAGGTCGAGATTGACGACGAGACCGATGATTGGCTCATCACGCTGGGTTTCTCCCGGAAATGGGACTACCCGAGGAGCAATGGGCTGTCCGATGCCCCCGAAACGAAGAGAGCCTACAAGACGGTTCGCATCAAGGCGGACTCAGGCGAGGTGGTATCCGTGAAGGACCGGATCCTTGAAGCGCGCTAACCGGCTGATCCTTGACGCGAATCTGCTGGTGTTCCTCGTCGTCGGCACCACCGACCAGTCGTTGCTTTCAAGACACAAAAGAACGAGACTCTATACGGTGCTCGACTTCGAGATTTTGCAGGACTATCTGGAAGACTTCCCGTCCCTCGTCACGACCCCCAACATCGTCAGCGAAGCAAGCAACCTGCTCAGGCACTGCGACGAGAAGACCGGCGCTCGTCTCGCGGACACGCTTCGCTGGTTTCTGGACACCAGTGGCGAGAGGTATGTCCCCAGCATCAAGGCGGCGGGCAGGGAAAACATGCCGCGTCTTGGAATCACGGATTGCGCGATACTCGAACTGCTTGACGACGCGACGACGTTGCTCACCTCCGACGTGGAACTCTACCTTGAGGCCGTGAAGGTAAGCCCATCCGTCAAGAACTTCAATCATCTCCGGGATGAATGGATGTGACCCCGGTCGCGATTTTCCCCTCCTTCTCCCGAAACCCCTTCTCCCCGGTTTTCAACGCCTCGCGCCACAATCGCTTCTGCTCCTTTCTGGTGAGGCGATCGAGAATGGCGAGGTCGTCCGCGTCCGCGAAGGGGGCGACATGTGCCCGGAGGGTTTCGTTCAGCACCGTGAGGTCGTGGTCCTCGCCGAGGGCGTCCACCAGTTCGGACAAGGACTCTTCCATCCGCCCGAACGGGGCGGGTTTCAGCGAAGCCAGCAACTGGATGTGATGCAGAAAATACTTCGCCTCCCGGCACCAACTCCGCAAGCTTCCATCCACCCAACGAGGAACGCGGAACTTGGAACAAGAACTGATTCCCCGCTCCTCCGTGCCCCCCGAGACTCCTGTGCTTCAACAAAATGCCAACCTCCCCGAACCCCAACTCGCTCTTGCCCCCGTCTGATCCTCTTGGCCACCTCCCCGATTGACTTCCCGAAAGCCCCCGACCCTTGCCCATGCCCCCCCAACAAATCTCAGCCGTCATCATCGGCGCGCGCGCCTTTACCGCCGGCGAACTCCTCCGCGTCGCCCTCCGCCATCCCCGCCTGCGCATTTCCGCCCTCATGGCCCGGGGCGAGGGCGGCGCGGACATCGGCGATGTCTTTGGATACCTGCGCGGCCGCGACTTCCCCCGCGTGGAACCCATCGACTTCGACCGCCTTCCCCACGGCACCGAGGCAGCCTTCCTCACCCTGCCCCACACCATCGGCGCCGAATACGCCCCGCGCCTGCTTGATCGCGGCCTGCGCGTCTTCGACCTCAGCGCCGACTTCCGGTTTCGCGACCATCGCGTCTACGAAAAGGTCTATGACGTCACCCACCCGGCGCCGGAACTGAACCGCGCCGCCATCTATGGTCTTCCCGAGATCGCGCGCGCCAACCTCATCGGCGCGCGCCTCGTCGCCGTGCCCGGCTGCTACCCCACGGCGGTGACGCTCGCCCTCGCGCCCCTCATGAAGCACGAGATCATCCGCCCAGGCTCCATCATCGCCGACTGCAAATCCGGCGTCAGCGGCGCCGGCCGCAACCCCACCGACACCACCCACTTCGTAAACGTGAACGAGGCCTTCAGCGCGTACAAGGTGGCGGAGCACCGTCACCAACCGGAGATCGAGGAGACACTCTCGCGCCTGGCCGGTGCGCCACGCGGCGTCACCTTCGTCCCGCACCTTGTCCCGATGGACCGCGGCATCCTCGCCACCTGCTACGCGGACCTCACCGAGGAAATCCCCGAGGAGGCCGTGCGCGGCGTTTACGAACGTTTCTACCGCGACGAACCGTTTGTCCGACTCCTGCCGCCGGGCGTCATGCCCAACACCAAGAACGTCACCGGCTCGAACATTTGCGAACTCAACGTGCGCGTGGATGCGAAGAACCGCCGTCTCGTCGTCCTCTCGGCCATCGACAACCTTGTAAAGGGCGCCAGCGGCCAGGCCATCCAATGCTTCAATGTCAGCTTTGGGCTGGAGGAAACCGCCGGCCTAACATAACCGTTCCACGTTCTTCGTTCTCCGTTCTCCGTTGAGGGATCGCTTCGGCTGTGCGCGTTCCCCGTTTCCTGAACCCCGCCTCCTGATTCCCGATTCCCGATTCCTCCACTTCAACTTCCCGGCTTCGTCTCGTCCTCGCGGATGCGGGGAGCGATGCCAATGCCCGTGAAGCCGCAGATCAGGGCGAACGCGATGCCGAGGTAGCAGAAGAAGGCGTAGGGCGCGTACTGCAAGGGGCTGACTCCCAGCGTACCCGCCATGTAAACGCCCGCCGCGCTCCACGGGATCAGCGGCACGAAGACGGTGCCGCAGTCCTCCGTCGTGCGGCTGAGGTTCTTCGCCGCCAGGCCGCGATCCGCGTAAACCTCGCGGAACAACTCGCCCGGCAGCAGGATGGACAGGTAGGAACTCCCCGTCATCAGCGCGGTCGTCACGCACGCCGCCGCCGTCGTGGCGATGAGCGTGCCGGTGGTGCGTGCGAACTTGACCAGTTCGTGAAGGAGCACCTCCAACATGCGGGTCCTGGTGATGATGCCCGCGAAGGCGAACGCCGCCAACGCCAGCAGCATGGTGTCCATCATCGACAACATGCCGCCCCGCGACATCAGGCGATCCAGTTCCGCGTAACCGGTGTCGAGTTTATAGCCCTTCACCATCGCGTAGAGGGGATAGACGGTATCCCAGACGGCGATGATGAGAGTGTTGGGGAAGCTGTCGGGCGAGCCGATGATCGGTGCCGCGATATTGCGCCCCTCGGTGCCCGGCTGGAGGAGGATCGTCAAAATCCAGGCGGCCGCGCAGGACAGGATCATGCCCGGGATGACGGGCTTCTTCAGCACCACCGCGCCGACCGTGATGATGGCGGGGATGTGCAGCAGCGCGATGTTGATTCCCGATATGTTGAAGTGGCGGGGAATGCCCTCCAGCAGGCCGGCGACGATGGGATTGTCGGCCGCGCTTCCCTCTCCCGCCATGGCAAAACCCGCGATGCCGTAGATGATCAGGCCGATCAGATAGGCCGGCACGGTCGTCCACATCATGTGGGCGACGTGATCGTAAATGTTCGCGCGGGCGGCGATGGGCGCCAGGATGGTGGTGTCCGAGAACAGCGAGATCTTGTCGCCGAAATACGATCCGGTGATGATGGCGGCGGCGGCCCACGCGGGGTTGATGCCGAGCCCCGAGCCGATCCCGATCAGCGCGATGCCCACGGTTCCCACCGTGCCCCACGACGTGCCCGTCAGAACGGAAACGATGCCGCAAATGATGCAGGCGGTCACCAGGAACAGCGATGGGGAGATGATTTTCAGCCCATAATAAATCATCATGGGGATCGTGCCGCACGCGATCCACGACGCGATCATGGCCCCCACCACCGTGATGATCAGCAGGGGCGTCATCGCCTTGTAGATGGCGTAGTTGATCCCCTCCTGCATGTCGTCGTAGGAATACCCCAGGCGCCATCCGACGATGCCGGCAACGGTGCCCGCGGCGATCAGCAGGATTTCCGCGGGGATGCCGAGAAGCGTGTAGCCGATGCCCAAAAACAGGGCGATGGCGAACAGGGGAATGAGGGCTTCGAAGACTGTTGGAAGGCGGGGCTCGCGGACGGTTTGTTCGACGTTTTCGTGGGGTTCCAACGCCATGTGAGGGGACTCGTGGTGGAATGGGCGGGCGGCGGGCCAGCGGGCAAGGCAACTACAACGAATGGGTCTTCAAGACTTCTGCAGCGCAACCTTGTGGCGACGCCCGGACTTGCCATTGCTCGACTCGGGATTTGTCGCGGCACCGGCGTCCCCCGTCTGCCGCTCCTCCAGCCAGCGCCCGAATAGAGGGTCCAGCATGCGCAGAAATTCCTGCACGCGCTGGGGCATGTACTGACCCTGGCGAACCAGCAGCCCGACCTCCGTCTTGCCTATGGAGTCGGCGATCTCCACCGATTTCAACCGGCGCCGCTGCTGGAGCATCGAGGTCTCGGCGATGATGGTCACCCCAAGCCCCGCCTCCACGAAGGAGAGCAGGATCTCCGAGTTGCCAGCCTCCAGCGCGATGTTGGCGTTGCGAATTCCGAGCTGCCTCAAGGTGTCATCCACCAACTCGCGGTCGCCGCGGATCTCGGGTTCCAGCATCAGCAGCGGATAGGCGACAATCTCAAGCATCGACACCTTGGAGCGCGTGGCAAGGGGGTGCGCTTCCGGTACCACGCAAACGAGCCGGCTGCGCTTCCACAACACATAC
>CAYTRP010000320.1:0-4784 GCA_964440195.1 uncultured Candidatus Sumerlaeota bacterium | reverse complement strand
CGACGACACGCGCCCCGAGGGGAGCTTGCCCAGGATGCGCTCCACCTCATACTGGCTGAAGGGGAACAGGATCTGGTATGTGCCGTCGGCTGACATGGGATCCTATTCCACCGGCGCGGGTTCTTCCGGAGACTTCACGTCGGGATTGGGCGACACCAGCAGCTCCGTCGTGTTCAGGTTGCCGATCATCGCCGCCGGCAGGAATGGCTCGATCTCCGAGAGGCTGCTCGTGTAAGCTTCCGTGACCGCCTGGAACTGCGCGCGCTGCAGCGCCAGGATCTCTTGCAGGCCCTTCCCCATGGCAAGCATCGCCGCCGTCATGTCGTCCAACTTCTCCTTCGACTGCTCGCGCAACCGGAACACATCCCCGTTCGTGCGATCAACGCGCTGCCTCAGGTCATTCCGCGCCGTCGTCAGCTCGCCCGCCACCGACTTGATGGCTGCATCCAGGTCCCGCCGCGCCTCCGCAAGGCTGTTTGCGGCCGCCAACTGCTGCTCCCGCAGGGCCTGCATCTCGTTGTCGTACTCCGACTGAAGCCGCGTGAATGTGCTCCACGTGCTGTCGTACTTCTCAAGGTACTCCGCCACCCGGCGGATTTCCGCCCCCTGCGCGTTCAGGCCGCCCGCAAGCGCCTCGGTCCGGCGTGCCATCTCTTCCATCTGCTGGTTGAGCGCCGCAATCTGCCGGCCCTGCGACTCCATCCGCTCATTCGCCGCCCGTTGGACTTCCACGACCGTCTTCTCGACGGCCCCCACGCGTTCATTGGTCTTCGATGCGCATCCGGTCACCGCCAGACAGGTGACACTCAGGAGGATCAGGCTGGCTTTGCGATACATGGCTCGGGTTCTCCCTTCGATTGATCGTTTCCTTCACCGCGAAGCGTCGAGATTGATGATGCGGCGGAATCTTGGCGGTTGCGGCTCGCCCAGCT
This sequence comes from uncultured Candidatus Sumerlaeota bacterium, assembly GCA_964440195.1. Lineage (GTDB taxonomy): Bacteria > Sumerlaeota > Sumerlaeia > SLMS01 > JAHLLQ01 > CAYTRP01. The sequence continues at coordinate 3,852 of CAYTRP010000320.1, read as the reverse complement.
TCTTCCCCTCCTCGTGGACAATCACAAGCAATGTCTTGATCTCGATGCGTGAGTTCAGCACCGCCTCCTGCCCGTCCTGCATCGTCCATCTCAGCAGAGACAGGCGAACCGTCCCGCCCCGGCTTCCCAGACGCACCTCGTGGTCGAATACACCCATCCCCGCCAATGGCCTCACAGCCTCGCGCACCGCGCCCCCCCGGTGGGACAAGCTGATCGATTGAAGCCCATTCAGGATCACTGCCGACACCCGGTAATTCCCCGGCGCGGCATCGAGGGAAAGGTCCAACTCTCCCCCGCCATTGATCGTCGCGCTCAATCGATGACTTGTCACAAGGCTCGGGGGAAGCAGGCTCCCATCGAGCGAATGAGCCTCCACATCCTCGAGGAACTGCAAGATGTTCGAGAGCGCGTCCTCCCGCCGCAGCACTTCCGCGCGCGCCGCATCGGCCGATGCCCCCGGGAGCACCAGGCGCGTCTGCGCCTCGATGATCTCCTTGAGGACCGGGCTCGACACCACTCGCGCCGCCGCAAAGGACGCCTTGAAGGGACTGCCGATCAAGTCCCCCACAACCGGCGACAAATCGGAGACCGGGGAAGCAACCGCCCCCTCCCCGATCAGCCGGGCACCGCGCCCCACCGCCACCAGCGAAACGATCTCCACTTCGGACCGCACGATCGGACGCGACGGCGGGGCCACGCTGCCGAGCGGAATGGTCACCTCCCCACCCGCTGGAACCAGGATCCGGTTGCTGTCGAACACGGCGGAATCGCTGCGCGAATCGGGAAACGGCGAGCCCCGGTGTGCCGTGAATGTCCGCTGCGGCTGGCGCTCCAGGCTGAACGGCGTCCGGATCACTACTGTATCCGAAGAGGCCACCGTGGCCAGCACCGCAACATCCAACTCTTCATCCGTTGGGTTTTGAAGCGTCACATACACATTCTCGCCGATCAACTCCATCTCGGGCACCAAAACCGGCTGCGCAAGCCGATAGCGCGACCCACGGGGCGCCAGCCAATCCACCAAAGGCTGCCAACCCGACTGATCAACGGCAAGGCCCTCCGGAACGGGCACCGTCATCCAAAATGGCAACGGCGTCGGAACCGGCGCCGGAGTTGGTTCAGGTGCCGGTTCGGGCGTCGGCTCGGGCATCACTGGAATCGCCGCCACCTCGATGACGTCGGGCTCCGATTCCTCCCTCAATGCCGGGGATTCCTCCTCAACCTCAACCGGAGCAGCCGCTTCCTCCACTTGCGCAGTGTCATGCCCTCCGATACCCAGGCCGGGATCTTCCACGACCCTTTTGCCGGGATCGGGGGACGCCTTCACGCCAAGGATGGGATCGAGCCAATTCTCGCGCCTCAAGGGCTTCAGGCGATCGAAGATCGCATGGCGCGGAAGAAAGCTCGGCTGCTCCGCAAGCACCACCAACACGCACGCGACCAGAACGAGCGCGAAGACACCCAACACCCACGGGCGCGAACGGCGACGCGCGCGGCGCGGAACCGGCACCGAGGCGGCGAAGGCAACAGCAGGCGCGGAAGCGTCCGGCACCCTGAAGGGCAGGGCGGTTTCCGTCGCAACCTCCTCGCTCGGCGACACGGCCCGGTCCGCCTGGCCGGTCCGGCCGCCCATGTCATGCAGGATACGCACCGTGTCCGTGGAAGTCGAGGAACCCGCCTGGATGCCCGCCAGGTAGTCCATCAGCGCCTCCGCGCTCGGGATCCGCTGGTCGCGATCCTTCTCCAGAAGCTTGATGACCAATTGATTCAGCGCCGGCGAGGTGTCCGACGCCAAAGCCTCGATATTCGGAACCGGATCGTTCAGGTGCTTGATGCAAACCATGACTTCATTCGTGTCATAGAAGGGGACGCGCCCCGTCAGGCAGTGAAACAGCACGCACCCCAGCGCATAGAGGTCCGCGCGCCCATCGAGCGGGACGCCACGGATCTGCTCCGGCGACATGTAGTGCGGCGTCCCCACCACCACCCCCGTCGCGGTCAAGCCTTGCCGTGTCGAGTCCCGCGCGATGCCAAAGTCGATCAGGACGATCTTCCCCTTGTGATCGATGAAGATGTTGCTCGGCTTGATGTCCCGGTGAAGGACCCCGCGCTCGTGCGCATAGGCCAGCGCCTCCGCCATGCGCAGCCCCACCTCGGCGATGGCCTCGCGCCGCAGGCGTCCATCCTTGAAGAAGTGCGAATACGGGGGCGCCAGGAACTCCTCGTGCCCTCCCTTCAGCAGGTCGCCCAGCGTGAAGCCCTCCACGTACTTCATCACGATGAACACGCGCGAGTCGTGCTTGATGCAATCGTACACCGGCACGATGTTCGGGTGATCCAGCCGCGCGATCGTCAGCGCCTCGTCGAGCAGCCGGTCCAGCGTCGTGTGCAGTTCCGAGGCAATATTGCGCTTCGAGACCTTGAGCGCCACCCGCCGCCCAAGGCTCACCTGCCGCGCGAGGAACACCTCGCCCATGGCTCCCCCCCCGAGGTAGTCAAGCACCTCGTAGCCGGGGGGGGGATTGACCAGGTCTGCCGGCATCCGCGGTGTCCGAGCCTCGGGAAGTTTCCCTTAACCGTCAGCGCGAGCGGCCCTTGAGCTGTTCTTCCAGGAGCCGGTCCAGCTGGCGCCGTGAGTTGTCATCCTCGGGCAGCGTTGTGTCACGCAGCATATTCACCAGCTTCGGCGCATCGTCGCGAATCCGGCGGAACGTCGGGTTCGGATCCACGATGGACTCGTAAATCACCGCCGACGCGCGGCTGAAGCCCGTCCCGTACGCCTCGAGCGCGCTCGCGTACACGGACTGAAGCTCGGGCTCCGGAATGTGCAACGCGATGTCCGTCGGGCTCTGGATGCGCCGGCGAGTGTTCGGGTCGAACAGGCTCAGCACCTCAAACGCGTGCCGCCGCGTGTCCACATGGAACATCAGCAGCATCTCCTTGTCCGTCGTGTTCGTTTGGACCGGCGCGTCACGCCACTTCGCCACGATCATCTTGCTCCGCAGGTCCTGGATGCTCGTCAGGTCGCGCCGGGCATCCTGCGCCAACTCGAACTTGGCCGACGTCTCCATGGCGATGATCTCCTGCCGGTTCGCGATCAGTTGCTCCTGCCGCCGCGTCAGGCCGGAAACATCGTCGGACTCCTGCAACTCCTTCAACATCTGCTCATAGGACGCCTGCAGCCGCTGGATGCGCTCCACGTTCGACACGATCCGCCGAACGTCGCGAATCGCCGGGTAGCCGGGATGAATCGCCGCATCCATCTCGCGGATCTTGTCCATCGAACCGCCGCGATATCCCAGGTACTCCCCGATCAACTCCGCATGCGCCGCCACGTTCTGCAGCGCCCGCGAATACTGGTCCAGCTCCTGGGCAAGCGCCGGATCCTGCTCCGAACGCGTCTTGATGTCGTTTTGCAGGTTCCGCACGCGCTGCAGCGTCAGCTCGAAATGATCGAGCAACGGCGTCTTGTTCGCCAGCTCCACCTCCTCCGAGGCCCGCCGCTTCAACTCGATCCGCTCCCGCGCCTTTGCCGGGTCGATCTGCAGTTGGTCCGTCGTGCCCCGCAGCGTGTCCAGCGCCGCCAGCGCCTGCGTCCACTGCTCGCGGCTCTCCGCGTCCCGGACCTGCGCGATGGTCGTGTTGATGAACTGGGTGCTCAACATGTCCAGGCGGCGGATCTCGTCCCCCGCCAGGTCGCGCACTTCGCCCTCGGGAATGCGCAGCACCGTCGTGCGGGCTTCGAGGAACATGCGGTTGTTCGCCATCGTCTGCGCAGTGAGCAGCATGTCGAGGTGTTCCTTCATGCTTTGCGCGCGCCGCGTCAGCGCGGGGTCCGTGGACTCCGCCGCC
>CAYTRP010000319.1:0-4833 GCA_964440195.1 uncultured Candidatus Sumerlaeota bacterium | reverse complement strand
GCTCGTCGCCAACAAGATGACCGAGCGCGCCGTGCTCGCGATCCGCGGCCTCCTCAAGGCAAAGTCAACCGCCGGGGACGATGCGTGCGCGGCGTGCGAGTTCGGGCTCGAACTCGCCCCTGACGAGTCTTATTTCGCGGAGAGGCTCTTTGCCCTGCACAACAAGGCGGGGCGCGGGGAAGCCGCCCTCCTGGTTGGCCTGCAACTCGCCGACCTCCTCGCCAATCAGGGAGAACAAAAACGCGCCCTCAAGCACTTGGAGTCCCTCAAGGAACAATTCCCCGGGGCAGCGGAGCCCCGGCTTCGACTTGCCCGGATCCACGAGGCCGCCGCGAGGAAACGCGAGGCGAGGGCCGAATGGATCGCGCTCGCCAGTCTCTTCCGTGCAGAGTCCAAGCTCACCGATGCCCGCGAAGCCCTCACGCGCGCCCTCGAACTTGACGGCAACGACTTCGAGACGGGGCTGGAACTCGCCGCCTGCCACGAGTCGCTTAACGAGCGCGACAAGGCCTGCGCCGTCCTTCGGCGCCTCGCTGAACAGGCGGCAGCCTCCCGCGCCTGGGACCGCGCCTGCGAACTCCATGAAAGGCTGCTCGAACTCGCCCCCGACAACCTTGAGGTGCGCGGCGAGTATGTGGGGAGCCTGTCACACGCCGAAGAAAAGGAACGGGCCGCCGCGGAAGCCCTCAAGCTCGTCCATCGCTTCCTCACCCTGGGCGACGTCTCCGCGGCCTGTCGCTGGGCGGTGGAAGCCACGCGCTTCATCCCCGACTCCCTCGAGACCCCACTGGATGCCGCCGGGCTGCTCGCGCGCCACGGGCACCACGACGAAGCCGCCACCCTTCTCGCGGACGCCGCGCAGGGCCACCTCGACGCGGGGCGAGTCGATGACGCGGCCGCCCTGCTCACCCGGGGCCTCGCAACGGAGCCCGATCATCCCGCGCTCCTCGACGCCTCCGCCAAGGTCGCCCAGAACTGCGGCGAGCAGGTTCTCGCCCTCGAAAGGCTACGCCGCCTCGCCGCCGTCCACGACAAGGCCGGCCGCCTCAAGGAAGCCGAGGCCACATGGAACCGCGTGCTCGACATCGAGCCCGAGAGCATTGCGGACCTTGAAGAACTCATCGGGGTCCTGCAGCGCCAGGGGCCCTCCCGCAGGAAGGAATCGATCGAGGCCTTGCGCCGCCTGTCGGGATTCTATCTCAAGCGCGGCAGCACCGCCGAAGCCATCACATGTTATCAGCGCCAGCTCGAGATCAACCCACACCTCCTCGACATTCGCGAGCAACTCGCCCGCGCATGCTTGGAAGGGGGACGCCTAAAGGAGGCCACGAGTCACTTCCTGCTCCTCGCGATGGCCCATCGCAAGTCGGGCAAGTTGAAGCTCGCCATCGATTACATTGGGAAGGTCATCGAGCTTGAACCGCAAAACATGGAGGCCCTCTGGACTCAGGTGGAACTCACCCGGTCGGAGGGACGTCTCTCCGAATTTGCGGAGTACTCGCTTCGTCTTGCCTCCCTTCAGGCGGCGGCCGGCCGCCTTGAGGAGTCCATCCGCACGGTTCGCGCAGTCGTCGAGGCCGACCGCGAGAACATGGATATCCGGCCGATCCTCGCCTCCTATCTGGTCAAGGGGGGGGACATTCAGGAAGGCGTCTCCACCTACCTGGAGACTGCGCGCCAACATCTTGCCCGGAAGAAGCCCGAAAAGGCCGTCGAGATTCTTGACCGGGTGCGCGCGCTTGAGGCGCTTCCGCTCCCGGTCATTGAAGGATTGGGGGAATTGTACCTCGCAGCGGGCCAGGATGCCACCTGCCGCTCCGTCCTGAGAACCGCCGCCGGGGAAGCCCGCAATTCCGGCGATGCCGAAGCTCTCGAACGCATCTGCGGCAAGCTCGTCCCCGTCCTTCAGAAGGAGAACCGCGCATCCGAGGCCCTCGAGTGGCAGGTCGATCTCGCCCGCCTCGAAATCTCCAGGGGAATGGTCGATCAGGCCCGCCTGCGCCTTGAGTCCCTCGCCGAGCCGCGCCAGAAGGACCAGGCCTTCCATGAGATGGTCGCCAACGTCTGGACCGAGAGCGGCATTCCCGAACTAGCAGGCCACAGCGAATTGCTCGTGGCGAATTTGCGCATGGCGGATGGCGACTGGCAGGGTGCCGCCGAATGGTGTCGCCGTGTCATCGCCAGCCGGCCGCGCGAGATCGCCGCCCGGGAGATGCTGGTTCAATGCCTGCGCGAGATGGGCGATGCCGTCCAGGCCTGCACGGTCCTGGCGCAACTCTCGGATCTGTTCGAGGAGGCCTCGCAGCCCGACCTCGCAGCGGAAGTCATGACGCGTGCCCTGGAAATCAGACCCGAGGATCCGCGCTACCTTGAACGCTCCGCGGACCTGCTCCAGAAGGTCGGTCGCGTCGACGAGATGGCTGGCACGCTGCGGGTCCTCGCCCAGGTCCACGAGAAGCTCAACAACCAGGAGGCAGCCATAGACGTCCTGCGCCGCCTCAAGGCGTTTCGCCCCGATGACACGCGCATCCGCGCCAACTTCATCCGTCTTCACAAGGAACTGGGCCGCGAGCAGGCCATCTTTGACGACCTCGTGCACCTCGCCGGCCTCCATCTCCAGCAGGGCAATCGCGAGGCGGCAACAGGCTCCCTGCGCGAGGCGGCAGCCCTCGACTCGTTTCGACCCGAGGCGCGCGAGAAGCTCCTGGGCATTCACATCGAGGACTCCGACACGCCACGGGCGGTGGAAACCGCCCTGGAACTCTCCGAGACCTACATTGCCATCGACGCGTTCCGCGAGGGGCTCTTTGCCCTGCAGCGCGTGAAACGCCTCGCGGGAGAGGACCCCCGCGTCAACGAGGCCGCCGCGAAGGTCCACATCGCCCAAAACGCCCGCGGCATGGCGCTGCGCGAATACGAGGAAGCCGCAAGGCTGTACTCGGAAAGGAACAACCGCCAGAAGCAGGCCGAGATCATCGCGCGCATCATCCAGATCGATCCCCAGAACCTGGACATCCGCCACCAGCTCATCGATTGCCTCCGCGCACAGGACAAGCTGGCCGAAGCCACCGAGGCGCAACGCTCCCTCGCCGAGGCATATGCCGCGCGCGAGCTGTGGGACCTGGCCGAGGCGGAGTATCGCTCCATCACCGCCCTCGATCCCGCCGACGTGGAGGCCTGGCAGGCCCTCTTTCATGCCCACGTCCAAACAGGCGAAGAGGCGGAACTCATTCCCGACTACCTTCAGGTCAGTCGCTCGCTCCTCGCGGCCGGGCAGATCAATGACACCCTTCATTATCTCGGCAAGGCGATCGACCTCGATCCCCGCAACATGGAGGCCCGCGAACTCTACATCGAGGCTTACAAACGGGTGGGGCGCGAATCGGAGCTGTGCGAGGAGTACCTGCTGCTCGCCGATCTTTACGTGGACTCCGGGCGCATTGACGATGGCATCGACCTGTACAACCGTGTCATCAGCATCGACCCCGGAAACAAGGTCGTGCGCGAGCGCCTGTCCGAGACCCAGGCACGACGACGCGCCAAGGCGGCCGCGGGGCGCCGCTCGTCGGCGGAAGGCGTCCCCATGCTCCCCGCCAGCTCCCCCGGCACCCCCCAGGAATCAGACGGCACCACCGTGCAAAGAAGCGGCGGCGCCGCCGAGTTCCTCGCCGATGAGATCGAAAGCCTCGAGGAGGACGACCAGAATGAAGCCCTCCAGCAGATCATCAACAGCTACAAGGACATCCTGAGCATCAACCCCCAGAGCGCCAACGTCCGCATCAAGCTCGCGGAACTGTACCTGCAGCGCGACGACCGCAACCAGGCACTTGAGGAACTCCGGGCCGCCAGCGAAACCTTCCTCGCCAAGGGCGAAATCAATCCCTGCATCGCCGTCTGCGAGCGAATTCTCAAGATGGTCCCCACGGATCAAAAGGTCCGCCTGCGCCTCAAGCAAGCCTTCAACAAGCGCGACGCCTTCAAGGCCCTCGAGTCCGCGATTCTCTTCACCGACGTTGCCGGCGAAGGAAAGGAAACCGTCGCCGATCCCGGCCGCCCCGCACGCGACCGCCAGGACACAAAGTAGGACGCCCCACGCAAGGGCCCGCGCCCGAATGCATCGGGGCGCCGAAATTCCGTCAGTTTGCCAGTGGCGTTTCCACCAAGTCCTCCGACGGACTGGTATTGGAGTCCGCCCCTGCCGTCCCCTCGTCTTCATCGCGGCCGCGCCCGGCCATCTCGCGCCGCCAGAGGTAGATGTATCCCCGGATGCGGTACCCGCGCGGGTCTGTCGCCGCCGACTGGTAGGTGTTGGGCTTCACGAATCCCTGGTAATGGGAATTGATGGTCGCGTCGTACCCTTCCAGGGTCTCCCGGGCATAGAGCTTGGGAAAGACCTGCTCCTGATAACGACGCGTGATCGTCGCCACGAAATCGGCGACCTGCAACCCGCAAGCATCCGCCGGAGATTGGATCATGGGACTGGAAAGGAGTGGGGAGCTGCGCGACATCCCCCCAAAGGTGGACTCGTGCTGCACCTCGGAAAGCACCGCCAGTTCGTCCGGTCGTCCGGGGGGCAGGATCAGGCACCCCTGCGAGTCGCGCTCGCGCAGGAATTGGGAGATTGGGCGGTGCAGATAGTTGTAGGCCAGCGGCAGGATCCAGCGCCCATGGGCGGGCTTGTCCGTCGTGCGCTTGTCAACCACCACCAGAAAAAGTCGCAACTGCATCCCCGCCACGATCTTTTCGAGTCCCTTGCAGAGACCAAGCGTCCATGCCTTGTCCGCGTGAACGGCTTGATGAAGTCATTCCTGCGCGACAACTACCGTCCGCGCG